>JALVEJ010000104.1 GCA_027031025.1 Flavobacteriales bacterium
TTAAAGTGCCGGTTGATTTGTGCAATTTTTGTTTCAAAATCGTCAGGTGTTTTTTTAATCCGTGCAAATGTAATATGCGGCGTAAACCGGTCTTGTTTTTCATTTATCAATCCTTTATTATACAACCGGTTTAGAATATCTTGATGCAATTCATACAAAGCTTGATTTGGTTTAAGTGCAGCATACAAAACAGACGGACGTCCTTTCTTTTTAAAAAAATTTAAACCGCTAACTTGCAAGCCTAAATCAAAGTCTTTATGAATCAAATCCTGTATTGCATCTTGCCATTTCCAGAGGTCTTTTTCGGGTATTGAACCGATAAAATGAAAAGTTATATGAAAATTTTCAGGCGTTCGCGTCCATTTGAAACGCCCTTCGTTATTTAAGTTTTGTTTGGCATTTTCAAACAACTCCTTTAAGGCCTCATGAGGCATAAAACTACCTATAAACAGTCTTTTATCTGTCATTACCTAAGATATTTAAAACCCAAATGGTAAAAAATTCTACCTTCCAAGCTTTGATGATATAATTTTAAGTCACGTTTGTTTTCTGTTGTAAACCAATCTTTTAAATCGGATAGTTTGGCATTAAAACGTCCTTTTCCAAAATGATAAATCAATGTTTGTTGCGGGTTAACAGCAACCACTTTCCCTATATTTTTCAAATTATTAAAAAACTGCTTTCTGTTCAATTTAGGCCGGTAAAATTTCAACAATTTATTAAATGCGGTTTGCGAAATCATCAAATGTTCACATGATTGACAAAGCATCATCTCAATATTATTAAACCCAATCAATTTCGCATCGTTTTGTTGACAATGGCAGCAATTAATTGTTTGTACTTTGTTTTTCAAAATTTTAAAATGTTTTAAATCCAGAGATTGCTTCATTTTAGAATACGCATAAGCCACTTTTAATAATCGAAATTGAAATACAATCAATAAAAAATACAGCGGCAAAAATAAAACGGTCAAATTTTTATTAAATATCAAACCGTCATACAAGCCATGCGCCAAAGTTGAAAGTAAGAACGATAAAAACAATCCGGTATAATTTTTCTTGATTTTTTTATGCACATAAAACGCAATACCCATATAAACAGAAAATGAAATATGTCCGACCGTTGCAAACAAAAAACGTTTCAATAACAGCAAATACGGATGCGGAGCTGCCTGCGCATAAAAAATATTTTCAATAACCGAAAAACCCAAAGAAATTGCCGCAACGTAAATAATGCCATCAACAATTTCATCAAATTCTTTCTTAATAATTTTATATAAGACAAACAAACTCAACAATTTGGAAAATTCTTCCACCGTCCCAATTTTAAAAATGGCATCAGTCAAATTAAACTTTGGATGAATAAAAGCATATAATAAGGTTGACACCAAAACTGCCACAATACCACCCAAAAAAGAAAACAAAGCCATTCGCCATATAGGTTCCTTATAGTACTTATCGTATGAACGGATAAATAGCAAAAACAAGAATCCAATCAAATAGGAAATTGAAGCTAATTGTAAAACGGAAAAATTCATAAACAATAAAATAGATTTTCAAAGATAAAAATAATGAATGGAAAGCAACATAAAAAATGCACAATAAAAATTATTTTTAAGAATAATCAAAGATTTTCCTTATGAAAACAGTATGATAAAAGGCATGATTTTTGCTAACAAAACAATTAAAAAATCATACACTTCCGTGTTTATTACAAACACCAAAAACTTTAATTTTTTATTAACAGCTATTATTTAAAAATATTTGTATTTTTACAACGATAAATACACATTTATTCTTATGGAAGAAAAATATACTAAAACACTTAAAAAAATCATTTTGAAAAGCCGGGATTTGGCATACAAAAACGGCAATAAATTTGTCGGTACCGAACATTTGGTTTATGCTCTCCTCAATTCGGAAGACAATAAATTGACCCGTTTATTAAAAGAAGAATATGATTTGCCTATGGAACGTTTGATTATGAAAATCAGACAGTTAATTCCTGCCAAGTCCGATATCAATTTGACGGTTCAAGATAAATCGGTCATTACATTAACGCATCAAGCCTCTAATGCGTTGAAGCGGTCATATTTGTTATCCAAAGCTTTTAATGAAGATGAAATCAATACGGCACACTTGTTTATGAGCATACTTTACAACGAAGAAGATCCGGTAACCCGTATTTTTAACCGTTTCGATTTGGAATACGAAGATTTAAAAACCGTTTATCAAGATTTATTTATTGACAATATCGATAAAGACGACAATTTTGAAGATGACCCTTTTACAGATTTACCCAAAGGCGAAGCAGACAATCCTTTTGGTGGCGGCGGTGAAGGTTTCGGAGAAGAAAGGCCATTAGGCGGACGCCCTAAAAAACGGCAAAACAAATCCAAAACCCCGGTTTTGGACAATTTTGGTCGCGATTTGACTAAACTTGCAGCAGAAGGCAAACTCGATCCGGTTGTCGGTCGTCAAAAAGAAATTGAACGCGTATCGCAAATATTAAGTCGACGCAAAAAAAATAATCCCATTTTAATAGGCGAACCCGGTGTCGGTAAATCGGCTATCGTAGAAGGTTTGGCATTGCGAATTGTGCAAAAAAAGGTATCGCGCGTATTGTTTAACAAGCGTGTCGTTGCATTGGATTTAGCCAGCTTGGTTGCCGGCACCAAATATCGTGGTCAGTTTGAAGAACGCATGAAAGCCTTAATGAACGAACTCGAAAAAAACAAAGATGTCATCCTGTTTATCGATGAAATTCATACCATAGTCGGCGCCGGCGGTGCACAAGGTTCCTTAGATGCGTCCAATATGTTTAAACCCGCATTAGCGCGTGGCGAAATTCAAACCATTGGCGCCACAACATTAGACGAATACCGGCAATATATAGAAAAAGACGGTGCATTGGCGCGCCGTTTTCAAATGGTTTTGGTTGAACCTACCAGTGTGGATGAAACCATACAAATATTGCACAATATCAAAGATAAATACGAAAGTCACCACAATGTCAACTTTACTGATGAAGCTATTGAAGCAGCTGTCAAATTGACTAACCGCTATATGACCGATCGCAACCTGCCGGACAAAGCTATTGATGCTTTGGATGAAGCCGGATCACGCGTGCATATCACCAATATTGTCGTGCCAGAATATGTTTTGTCATTAGAAAACAAACTCGAAGAAGTCAAAGATAAAAAACAACAAGCGGTTAAGGCGCAACAATTTGAACTGGCTGCCAAATATCGCGATGATGAAAAATATGTCGAAAGTCAATTGGTCAAAGCCCAAGAAAAATGGCAAGAAGAAATGAAAGAATTGCGCCATACGGTTGGTGAAGAAGAAGTGGCTGATGTCGTCTCTATGATGACCGGTATTCCGGTTAACCGGATAGCCCAAGCCGAAACTTCAAAATTGAAAAATCTGGCTCAAATTCTAAAATCCAAAGTCATTGGACAAGATGAAGCCGTTGAAAAAGTCGTTAAAGCCATACAACGTAACCGCTTGGGATTGAAAGATCCGAATAAGCCAATCGGTTCTTTCATATTTTTAGGTCAAACCGGTGTCGGAAAAACCCAGTTGGCAAAAGTATTGGCAAGAGAACTTTTTGATAATGCCGATGCGCTCATCCGTATCGACATGAGCGAATACATGGAAAAATTTGCCCTTTCACGTTTAATCGGGGCACCTCCGGGATATGTCGGCTATGAAGAAGGTGGACAACTCACCGAAAAAGTCCGTCGAAAACCTTATTCCGTAGTCTTGTTTGATGAAATTGAAAAAGCGCACCCCGATGTATTTAACATGCTTCTGCAAATATTAGATGAAGGCTTTATTACGGATAGCTTGGGGCGTAAAATCGATTTTAGAAATACCGTTATCATTCTTACATCCAATATAGGCGCGCGCCAGCTTAAAGATTTCGGGCAAGGTGTTGGTTTTGGCACCAGCGCCAAATTGTCGCAAGCCGAAGAACACGCCAAAAGCGTCATAGAAAAAGCTTTGAAAAAAACCTTTGCACCCGAATTTTTGAATCGTATTGATGATATCATCATCTTTAACGCTTTGGAAATAGATGATATTCACAAAATCATTGATATTGAACTCGAAAAAGTGTATAAACGCATCAAAGAATTAGGTTACAATTTCACTATGACCGAAAAAGCCAAAGATTTTATAGCTGAAAAAGGTTATGATAAACAATATGGCGCCCGTCCGTTAAATCGTGCCATTCAAAAATATGTTGAAGACGCCTTAGCAGAGGAAATTTTGGAAGATCACGTCAATGAAGGTGATACCGTTGTAATGGATTATGATGAGAAAAAAGACAAATTATTTTTCAAAATCAAACATTCCAAGAAAGATCAAAACATGGAAAAAGATGAAAATGAAAGCGTTTAGAAGTATCTGGTAGAGGCTTTTTTATTAAACGTCTCATTACTTTAATTTTGATAAAGCGTCTCATTACTATTAATGTATAATTCAGGTAACCGGTAAGGATAAAAAAACAAAAGCCTGTTAGGTAGGTTTCGGAATGTTTGAAAGTATTAAAAGACCTACTAGTTTTGGAAACCTAGTAGGTCTAAAAAACTTAGAAGGTCCAACAAAAAGACTAATAAAAGACCTAGCAGGTTTTCAAAACCTACTAGGTCTGAATATTTAGCCCCTGTAGTTCAATGGATAGAATAGCGGTTTCCTAAACCGTAGATCCAAGTTCGATTCTTGGCAGGGGTACAAAATAATCGGGGCGGTTGAAAAAATTTCAACCGCCCCGAACACTTTAACTATTATGAAAAAACTAACGCTTACTGAAATAGGTTAAATACAAACTTTGTAATTTACAGGCTAAACAATAATTAAATACCAAGTCCAAAGAAATGGCAAACATAAACATATAGATAAAAATATGTGAAATTAATTCATAACCCAATAAATGGAACAGGCAAACACCGATCGCAAAAACCAAACCGACCTGTGCCGCTATTTTTTTGGAAGCCGCATTTACCAACACCGGCTTTAAAGGTGTAATCTTCATCATGGCAGTTAAAAAATTACACAATGGACTGTATTTAATGCCGACAAAAACACGAATTAAAAAATCCAAACTAATCAAATACATCGCCCAATAATGACCGGTTAGCAAAGTATATGTCAATACAATCAACACAATACTGCTATACGCTTTTATCAAGTTCTTATTAACTTGTTGATACGAGACAGGACAAGCTTCTATTTTGTGTCCTTCCCCAAATTGATTATATGAAAAATGTTTATTCATCTGTTTTTTATTATTAGTCGTCTGATTATGAAATAACTTACAACAAAAATTGTAACTTTTGTTGCAAAATTAAACAATTTTTTAATTAACCCGTTATAAATTTTTATCTTTGTGCCATATTTTTTTTCTATGCAAGAAGAACAAGTCATATTGGTCAATAAAAAGGACGAAGTGCTAGGCTATGCGCCAAAAATGGCTGCGCATCAAAAAGCTTTATTACACAGAGCTTTTTCAGTCTTTATTTTTAATGATAAAGGTGAATTGCTACTGCAACAACGTGCCGCTCACAAATATCATTCTCCGGGTTTATGGACCAATACCGTTTGCAGTCATCAACGAAAAAATGAGTCGAACATTGAAGCCGGCAAACGCCGTTTAAAAGAAGAAATGGGTATGACTGCCAAGCTTAAAGAAGTCTTTCATTTTATCTACAAAGCACCTTTTGACAATGGTTTAACCGAGCATGAACTCGACCATGTGATGATTGGTTTTAGTAACCATGAACCGAAAATCAATCCGGATGAAGTCATGGCTTACAAATGGGAAAATTTAGATAAAATGGCTGAGGATATCCAAAAAAATCCACAACATTATACCGAATGGTTTAAAATTATTTTTAAGAATTCTTTATCGCATTTACAACGCGAATTAGACCGGTATTTTTTACAAAAACCCATTAAATTCGAACCCATTTTCAAGGAAAAACCTTGGGGTGGTCATAAATTAAAAACTATATTAAATAAACATATTCCTTCGGATAAAACCGGTGAAAGTTGGGAAGTTTCAGCTGTTAAAAATAATGTTTCAAGCGTCAAAGAAAGCTATTTTGAAGGACAGAAATTAACCTACTTGATTAAAAAATATCCTAACGAAATATTAGGAAAAAAAATACACCAAAAATTCGGAACTGATTTTCCTTTATTGATTAAATATATCGATGCCGCCGATGATTTATCCATTCAAGTTCATCCAAATGACGATTTGGCACAAAAACGACACGACTCATTTGGTAAAAACGAACTTTGGCATATCATTCAAGCTGATGAAGGTGCCGTTTTATATATCGGTTTTAAGCCGGGGATAACAGAATCTGACTATTTAAAACAGCTGAAAAAAGGAGATTTATTACCTATTATTAACAAAATTCAGGTTAAAGCCGGTGACACTTTTTATATACCAGCCGGAACTTTACACGCTATAGGAAAAGGTATTCTTCTTGCCGAAGTGCAACAAACATCCGATATTACCTACCGGATATTTGATTGGAACCGGCCGGGATTAGATGGTAAACCACGCCCCCTTCATACAGAAGAAGCTTTGCAAGCATTGGATTTCGAAGCAAAAATTGACCAAAAGCTCGAATCGTATATTGAAACCCCATATTTTAAAATCGACAAGCTGCAATTAAATCAAAATTTATCACAAGACATTTCCGATTTAGATAGTTTCATTATTTTAATGAATACCGAAGGCAATTTTGAAGTAAACGGGTATCCTTTTAAAAAGGGTGAAACTTTATTGTTACCGGCTATTGCATCAAAGTTGGAAATCAACACCTTACAAAAAGGACACCTCTTAAAAATTTATCTGTAAAATGACAAAAAAAGCAAAAGTAGTAGTAGGACTTTCCGGCGGTGTCGATTCGAGTGTCGCTGCAAAATTGCTCATAGATGAAGGTTACGACGTTATGGGCGCTTTTATGCTCAACTGGGATGATACACGATACACCATAACCGACGAAATGCAGTGGATAAAAGATAGCGAAGATGCGCGTAAAGTAGCAGAAGCACTTGGTATTCCGTTTAAGATTTTTGATTTTAAAAAGAAATATTTTAAGCGGGTGGTCGATTATATGTTTCGCGAATACGAACGCGGACGCACACCCAACCCGGATATATTGTGTAACCGCGAAATAAAATTTGATTTATTTTGGGAAGAAGCCAAAAAATATGGTGCTGATTTTGTCGCAACAGGGCATTATGCCCGCAAAGGACAAATTGACAAAGACGGGCAAACTTACTACCGCTTGCTTTCGGGATTGGACCCAAAAAAAGATCAAAGTTATTTTTTGGCACAGCTCAATCAAGAACAACTCAAACACGCCTTGTTCCCAATAGGCGAACTCGAAAAACCGGAAGTGCGTCGTATTGCCAAGGAAGCAGATTTTGTTACAGCGGAAAAACGAGACAGTCAGGGATTATGCTTCGTTGGAAAAGTGAATTTACCCGACTTTTTACGCCAACAGCTCGAACCAAAAGAAGGTGATATTATAGTTATTCCCAGAGAATATTACGACCGTTTTGAAGCACCCGAAAGTTTTAAAAACGAACGGGAACGATTGGAATTTTTGGGACGCACCTACAATTATAAACCCGAAGACGGTAAAGTGGTAGGTAAACACCAAGGCGCGCATTATTTTACCAAAGGACAACGTAAAGGACTCAATATCGGTGGCTTTAAACAACGCACCTTTGTCATCGATACAGATGTTGTTAACAATATTGTTTACATTGGAGAGCATTACACCCACCCGGGCTTGTATCGCAGCGCATTGAAAATTACCAATGACGAACTGCATTGGATACGCCCCGATTTGGCTTTAAAACCAGGGGAAACTATGGATGTCGATGTGCGATATAGACATTTGCAACCTTTGCGCAAAGCCCGTTTACATCAATTTGACGATGTGCTTTGGGTCGAATTTTTTGAACCGCAACAAGCTATTGCCGAAGGACAATTTGCCGCTTGGTATTTAGGTGATGAATTAATTGGTTCCGGGGTGATTAGTTGAAAGTTTATACTTCGGCAAGTTCAGTAACCGAAATAAAAAATGGAAAGCGCGAAAAAACGGCACCGAAAATTCGATGCCGTTTTTTATAATTATAATACCGTATTAGGAAACTCATTATACAAAAATATTCAAGGCCGGAGAAAATTTTTAAACGCAGTTATCATATAGATAATGAGTATTAAAAATTTTTGACAACTCAGAAGATTGAAGTAGAATGAGTTTGTTCTTCAAATATCTATTCATCTTCCAAAGAAGCTAAATATTTTTCAGCATCCAAAGCTGCCATACTACCGCTTCCGGCTGCTGTAACTGCTTGTTGATAGACGGGATCCATTACATCACCGGCTGCAAAAACACCGGGTTTATTGGTTTTGGTTGATTTACATTCAGTTTTGATATAGCCGTGATCATCCAATTCAATTTGTCCACCTAAAAAACCGGTATTAGGTTGATGTCCAATGGCAATAAATAAGCCTTCCATAGGAATCACTTCTTTTTCGCCGGTTTTGTTATTAACTACACGAACTCCTTCAACCACTTTATCACCCAAAACTTCATCTATTTCAGTATTCCATTTGATTTCGATATTATCAATACGTTTGACGCGGTCTTGCATAGCTTTGGAAGCCCGCATTTTGTCACGTCGGACAAACATATACACTTTTTTGGCCAAACCTGATAAATAGCTGGCTTCTTCGGCAGCTACATCACCGCCACCGACCACACCAACGGTCAAACCTTTATAGAAAAAACCATCGCAAGTAGCACAAGCAGAGACACCGCCTCCACGTAAGCGTTGCTCACTTTCCAAACCGAGATATTTAGCAGAAGCACCGGTTGCAATTATAACCGTGTCGGCTGTTACTTCTTTGTTGTTATCAATGGTAACAACATGTTTTTCTCCGGGTTTATCAGACAATTGTACACCGGTTGCCATTCCAAAACGCACTTCGGTGCCGAATCGTTCGGCTTGTTTTTGCATGTTTTCCATTAATTTCGGTCCTTGTAAACCATTAGGAAATCCGGGATAATTTTCAACATCGGTGGTTGTTGTCAATTGACCGCCCATTTCCATTCCGGTATAAATCACCGGTTTAAATCCGGCTCTTGCCGCATAAATGCCGGCTGTATATCCGGCAGGTCCTGACCCTAAAATTAATACTTGTATGTGTTCTCTTGTGTCTGTCATAATTTTTGTTTTAAATTAGATTGCAAAGATACATAATTTTATGGCTTTTGTTATAGTCTTTTAATCAATACAATTTATTGTAGAATAATTTGTTTTTATACTTAAAATCCAAAAAAACAAATGAAAAACTCAAACAATGCCAGTAAAAAAAGCTTATGATTTCTCTACGGACTAATATCGGGTAGTAAACAACATCCGGTTTTTAATAATACTATCCTTTAATCATCTTTATCATTTCTTCTAAACTAACTTCTTCTTGACTACCATCCGACATATTTTTGAGCGTAAAAGTATTATTTTCAATTTCTTGACTGCCGGCGAGCGCTACAAAAGGAATTTGGCGCTTATTGGCATAAGTCATTTGTTTCTTCATTTTGACGCTATCAGGATAAAGTTCAGCTTTGATACCTGCTTGGCGTAATTTTTGGACTGCTTTTAAACTATACAGTGCTTCATTTTCACCAAAATTGATAAAAAGCACATCAGGTTTTGGAACCGAAACATTTTCAAACAAACCGAGCTCTTCCATCACGAGATAAATCCGGTCTAATCCAAAAGAAATACCGATACCACTCATATTTTTCAAACCGAAAATACCGGTCAAATCGTCATATCGTCCGCCTCCGCCGATAGAACCCATTTGCACATTTTTCGCACTGACTTCGTAAATGCTACCCGTGTAATAATTTAAGCCACGAGCTAGAGTGATGTCAAATTCAATGTCTGCAGATTGCAAACCGGTTTCCGCTATGTTTTTTAAAACAAATTCCAATTCTTCCAAGCCTTTTTGACCGGTTTCGGAATTTATTAATAATGTTTTAAGCAAATCAAGTTTGGCTTGGTTATCACCTTTAAAATCAAAAATCGGTTTAATATTATCAATGGATTTTTGGGAAATACCTTTACTTATCATTTCATTGATAACCCCCTCCTCTCCTATCTTATCGAGTTTGTCCAAAGCAACAACAAAATCGGAAAATTTGTCTTTTTCTTCCAACAAATCCGCCAGACCGGATAAAATTTTACGGTTGTTGATTTTAATAGTAACCGGTAGTTTTAAAGCCGAAAAAACGGCATCATAAAGCAAGGTAAATTCTACATCTTGCCAAAGCGACCTACTACCGACCACATCGGCGTCACACTGATAAAATTCTCTAAAACGTCCTTTTTGCGGACGATCGGCACGCCATACCGGTTGAATTTGGTAACGTTTAAACGGAAAAGTCAAATCGTTTTGATGTTGTACCACATAACGGGCAAACGGCACGGTTAAATCGTAGCGCAGGGCTTTTTCCGAAATTTTAGGTGTCAGTTTTTTGACGTCTCTTTCTGCTAAAATTTGTGCGTCAACTTTTCGTAAAAAATCACCGGAATTAAGTATTTTAAAAATCAAACGGTCACCTTCATCGCCGTATTTACCCATCAATGTGGTATAGTTTTCAAACGACGGTGTTTCAATAGGCGCAAAACCAAACAATTCAAATTGTTGTTTGATATGATTAATAATATAATTTCGTTTGGCTATCTGTTCTGCCGAAAAATCTCTGGTTCCTTTGGGTATGCTTGGTTTTTGTGCCATTATAATTTGTCTTAAAATTTGTGCAAATATCGGAGTTTTTCTTTCAAGTAACAAGTTTGAAATTAGAAGTTTTGTCCTTGCCAAAATAAGGTTTACTTATTTCTCCTTTTATTCATTGTTATTAATGTAGTTGTAAAAATTGCAGTTAATTCATCTGCTTCTTTTAATAGCTTATTCAAATATTTATTATTTATCCAATTTTTTGTTTTTATTATTTCCAACCAAAATAGAGTTTCATCTACTTCTTCTAAAACAATATTAATTTTTGAAACAAATTCTCTATCACTCCTTGCTCTTTTTGCCGCACGATAATTAGCACCAACTGATGTTCCACTTTAAAATTTGATATGATATAACATCTGTTGCTTTATTCTTCGGTAATAATTGAACCAAATCAATAATATCAATAGAAAATCTGAAAGTTCTTCCTTTTAAGTTTTCTCCTTTCATCTGTATATTTTTATAGTTAACACTTTGGACGGATGTAATTTTTAAAGACCTAAACAACCATTCCATCCAATAAAATTAGAACAAGATTTTAAGATTATTTAAATCCTATCGGTTTCATCCTTTTAATTTCTAAAACTTAACCGCCGCATTTTAATGCTCAAAGTATGTCCCGATAAATCGGTCCAAATCGGGGTAACCACACCTTGATAAGCATCAATGTTGTTATAATCTCCTACAAAAATTTGTTTAACGGGCTTAAATGGTTTTTCTGAAACAAGTATAGATTTAAAAGTTTCACCGCCATCAGTGCTATAAGATAAGGTTACATCGGTTTGATTATCCGTATAGCGACTTCGGTCATAATATATTATATAAATGTATCCGGTTGTGGGGTCAATTGCCATCCAAGTCAAATATTGATGAGTCTTGGTTTGGTCGGTATTGACGCGTTTGGGTTTTGACCAAGTTTGTCCGCCATCCGTACTTTTGGCTATAAAAATATCGGTATCATCAGTGCCGTTACGTTGGTCTGACCAGTTAATATACAAGGTTCCTTTATAGGCGCTATTGCTATTATCAATACCTAAAACCGGCATACCGTTTGCTCTAAATACCCCGGGAATATCATAATCCCAACCTTGTGGCTGGTCTGCTACGACAATATCATTATCCAGCCAAGTTTTTCCGCCATCGGTGCTTTTGTCAAAATAAATTTTGTTATGATATGCCCAAACTACATATATATTACCTTGTTTATCAAACACCGGCACTGCTCCTTCAACCGTATTATCACTATCCAAACAATCGCCATCTAATTCGTTGATTTTTAACGGTTTTGTCCATGTTTCTCCGAAATCGGTGGATTTAGAAAACAAAATTCGCGAATGGTCATCCGGATTTTCACTATCGTATTTATCAAATTCCGTCCAAGTGACTGCCAATGCACCCGTCAACGGATGAATACCTACCCAATGCTTGTCTTGATCGTGTTTGTTATTATAACCGATAGCTACACCGTCTGTCCAAGTTTTGCCTTTATCGGTAGATTTTTGAAGGACAATGCTACTCAAAAATTCCGGACTGTTACGGTTATTATCCGGATTTGCCAAATGCAAATAATAAACATTTCCATATCTATCCGAAGCCAAACAGGGATCACCAAAAACGCCATATTGTGACTGTAATTTACGGTTTTGCCATGTTTTACCACTATCATTGGTC
>JALVEJ010000105.1 GCA_027031025.1 Flavobacteriales bacterium
TCCTGTATTCGGTGCAGTACACAAATCCAAAGTTACATCATAAGTTCCTTCTCCACAATCAGGAGCTTTCCAGCATGTTGAGCCGTCTATATTCCAAGTGTCGTCAGGACATTCTGTTGTAGCCTCTATCTCGCATTTGTCAGTTACAGGGTTTAGAATGCCTCCAGCGTCGCAAACTACTGCCTGAATACAGGAATTTTTATTTTCATCCCAAGTGTAATTCGGAGGACACGGCTCTCTTTGCTTTTCACAGCGGTTTGTTTCTGGATTATATGTCAAAGAAGGGTCGGAACATTCAGGCTCTTTTACGCAGTACCCCGACGCTTCGTCGTAAATATAAAAATCTGGACAATTATAAACAGGGGGTTTTTCACAGCGATCCCTTTCGGGTGAATAAACACCGCTGTCTAAACAAACTACATCTTTAAAGCAGACCCCGTTTGCTTCATCTACGGAATAATCTGCGTCGCATTGATTATTTACGGGTTTCTCGCATCTGTCAGTATCGGGGTTGAAAAAGCTGTTATCCTCAGGACATTCTGGAGGCAAAAGACACAAATCAGAACCAACATCGTACACATAATTTCCTTCGCAAACAATATCAATAGGGTCTGTCTGGCATAGATCCCTATCAGGATTTAGAGTCCCTTCTGGACATAAAGGCTCATCATAAGAAGCCTCACAGAGAGTTTTATCTAAAGGACAAACATAAGTGGGTTCAATTGATATGTGAAAATCAAATTTATTATCCTCCGTTCCTGTTCCTGTTGCCGTTTCTACATCCAAAATCTGAACTAATTTTACTCCATCTGGAATGTCAACAACCAAACTCCCATCAACAACATTATTTGTTAAAGGAATAATGTATAAACTATCAACTCCATCTCCACTTGATTCTGTAAAGCCATAATATTTTCCATCATCTCCTTTAAAAATCATTCTTTGCTTAAAAGCAACCAAATCATAAGAAGGGCAACCCAATTTTTGATTGATTGAATCAAAACAATAATCTATCATCCCCTTTACACTTACTTTTATCTGAACTTCAAAATTATCCACCCCAAGAGGCTGACCTCTGTAATCAATCTCTGACATTCCCGAATTACACTGAATCATGCTATCTAAATTATTTCCATCAGAACATACATAGCAAGGAGTAGCACCTCCACATTTATCATTTATAATGGTTTGCTCAACATTATCATTTTGAACTAATCCTGACACACACTTCAAAGCACCTTGAAATTCAATAATAGACGAATAATCTGGGAAATAATCCCCCCCATAACTAACGTGATAGCCATCATCCTCCCACGTACCATCAGAATTTAATACCACAAAATGCTCACCTAATTCCGGAACTTTTCCAATATCCGCATTATCTACCTTATTATCTGGCTGACCACTCTTCCAGTTAGAGTAAAGAATAACTGAATTATCGTTCCAAACAAATCTTGAGGGATCTACTGTATTATAATTGTTACTTTTTAATGGATCTTCTGCTCCAATCCAAGCTTTATCAACATTGTTATATTTTAAAACTTGGGCTAAAGTGCTATTCAAAGTCTCATTTTCTATCTTTGCTTTTCTTCCAAACCCAGAAAATTGATCATTCCCAGCCTTATCCAAAGGAACTGTTGCAAGAGAAAAACCTATTCTCCATCTTCTACATTTATTAATTGCTTGAAATCCTGTCCACCACTTCAACCACATAGAAGGGTCTGGAAAAGTAATGTCAACAATTTTTCCACAGTTGTCAGGGTCATTTACATCCTTGAAAAAACATTTATCAGCAGGCTGAACTATTTTGAAGTTTTCAGCAGGAATGGTCAAAACACCTGTTTTTTTACACACGCTATCGTTTCCCGTTCGAAGTCCTGTATCATTCGGCGTGCTTTCACTTGTATACCAATTTCCATCATTTAAAATAAAAGTAAATCTTCCAACAGGATAACCATTTGTTACAAACCTATCGTAAACATTGAAATTATTTGAGTATTCACCAAAAAAGTAAACTCTCATTCCCCCTTTTGGTACAGCAACAGAAAATAGAAAATTAGTACCTTCTGGAACATCCTTTTCCTCTACTGCCATAAACCTTTCATAAACATAAAAATTATCTAAATTTTCCCCGACAGGCTCTCTAACGCTTCTTGCATCAGAAATTGCTATTAGTGATAATCCTTCTGGCAATGTAATAACAACATCTTCAGCACAATCTTCTAAATGATTTACTCCGTCGAAGTAACAAAAATTTGTAATTGGTTTCAGTATCTTATAAGAAGAAAGTGGAAGTGTTGCGTCGGGATTTAACGGTCCATAATCACTATTAGTTCGTCTTGACACTCCAGCAGGAACATCAGCGGCATACCATTTTCCATCAGAAAGTAAGAGCCAATTCCTTGATAAAGAAAAACCTTTCCATTTCCATTGGTCAGATGTAAATCTATCATAATTATCAACTCCTACTGACCTTATTCTAACTTTGTTCCTCAAAGGTTTAAGCATATATGCAGGAGGTGCTTTAATAGTTGCTTTTCTAAAATAAATAGCGTATCTTGGGTTTAAATCTATTGTAACTCCATAAGTTTTTCTTGTTTGAGGATCATAGAAAAGACTTTCTACTCCGGATGGACAATCTCCACTATAAACATCATTAGGGATTAATTCATCACAAGGAATAGATGAACATACAAAATCACAAAGACTTTTCTCCTCAAAAACATACCCATTCTTACCACACAAAAATGGAGCAGAAAAAGACTTAATAGACAACAAGAAAAATATCCCCAATGTATAAATCTTCTGAAACTTCAAACAAATCCTCCTACAAAAGGTTATGAATTAAGGTGGAGATGAACTGCAAATAATATCCTTAGACATATCGTAAACTGTTTCTATGTCAGCTAAACTCTCTAAATCTATCTTGTCATCTGTATCTAAACAAAAACAATCTTCTATAAGCTGTTCGTTAGTCCCAACCGGACAAACGCCATTCTCGCATTGTTTCAAAGTAAGGCAATCCATCTTCTGTTTAGCCGTAACTATATCACTACCATTCACTGGTTCTGGATTATAAGAAGCATATTGTGTCGAATCCACATTAGAAGGGTCTTGAGAAGCCAAAACTTTTACTCTACAAACCTTGTTGCAAGAATCTTCCATAGGAAGAATAGAAGAAGTTCTGCTAACACCACCATTCCCATAGTCTACATAAGAAAACTCTCCAGAAGCTGGATTATAATTAAAATCTGATTTATCACTATCTGTATAAACAGATTCTCTAGTTTTTACTGCATCATCAAAAAAATCATCTCCCGGAAGACTTGGATCTCCCCCAGTCTTTGGACATAAATATTCCCTTTTCGTAAGAAACCAACTATCATCCCCTGCTGACAAGACAAAAGAACCTTCAACAGAGGTTGCAGTTATCTGATTTCCATCTGCACAAATGTTATATGTATTCAGCTCTGTCGATTCTGAATAACAGAAAGGAGAAATATTAACATCGGGGATAGGATTTGTAGCATCAAAAGTTTGGATACAAGCATCCCCATCTTTATTACAAAC
>JALVEJ010000106.1 GCA_027031025.1 Flavobacteriales bacterium
GTTTCGGTTAAATCCGGAGCTATCTTTAATAAAATTGGTTTTCGTTTTTCTTTTTTATTATTGATTTCTTGCAGAGAATTCAAAATTTCAGACAATGGTTTTTTATCTTGTAATGCTCTCAAATTAGGCGTGTTAGGTGAACTTACATTAACCACAAAATAATGCACATAATCAAACAATTTGTTAAAGCAAATTACATAATCATCTACGGCTTTTTCATTTGGTGTAACCTTGTTTTTACCGATATTTCCACCGATAATAACATCGGATTTTACCTTTTTTAGACGTTCCACTACCACATCTACACCATCGTTATTAAAACCCATTCGATTAATAATGGCTTTGTCTTTCGGTAAACGGAATAAGCGTTTTTTCGGATTTCCGGCTTGTGGTTTAGGTGTTACGGTTCCGATTTCAATAAAACCAAAACCAAAACAAGCTAACTCGTCTATTAATTTGGCGTTTTTATCAAAACCTGCAGCCAATCCAATTGGATTTTTAAATTTCAACCCAAACAACTCTTTTTTAAGGCTTTCATTTTCAACAGAGTAAATACTTCTAACTACATTTTTAATAAAAGGAATTTTAAACATAGTTTTTATGACGGAAAATGTAAAATGATGCACCTTTTCCGGGTCAAATTGAAATAATATCGGTCGTATAATTTTTTTGTATAGCATTGTGTTATCCCATCCTAAATCCTTTATCCCATATCAACCCTTCTCTAAAGGAAGGACTTTTCAGGCATTGGTTTTATCCTATCCTAAATACTTCCCTTTGGGAAGGTCTTTTAGAATTTTGCAATATTAATATTTATTATTTTTAATTCTTACTACCATTTTTTTTTGTATTACGTTTGCTTCCAAAGTACAAAATCTTTATTCCATTATTCTACTTTTCAAATCCATTCTTTCGTGTAGAATTCTTATTATTTCAATTATGTTATTAGATTTTTGCTCGTAGAAAATAATATGTTTTCCAGATTTAAACCCAAGTAAGTTGCCTTTTATACTATGATACTTTTTTCCAATATTCGGATTTTCTCCAATAGCTTTACAAGCCATTTTAATTATTGTATAATAGTTATCAGCTTGTCTTTCAGACCATTTATCAAAAGTATAATTCCAAATATCATTTATATCATCTATGGCTTTTTGTCTAAATATTACTTTAGCCATTCTTTCTTTTTTCAGCTTTTAGTTTATTTAGATTTTCATCAAAATCAAAATCCTTAACCAAAGGACTTTTTACTCCTTCTTGTATAGCATTTCTTAACGCTATAATTTTACTTTCTTCATTTTCTAACAATCTAAGACCTGCTCTAATAACTTCACTTACGTTTTTGTATCGTCCTGCAGAAACTTGATTACTGACAAATTGTTCAAAATAATCTCCAAGTGATATTGATGTATTTTTCATATTCTTTATTGATTATCACAAAGTTACCAATTTTTGGTAAATAATCCAAATTTATTTCGGTTTTCAAATTATACTAAAAAACAAAATCCTCAATCATTCCGAACATTCTGTCGGGACTTCACCCTAACTTAAAGTCGGGACACGGCTTCGCTTCGCAATCCCAAATCATCAATCATCAATCATTCCCCAAATACTTTGGGGACTCCGCTACGCTTCGCAATCCCAAATCATCAATCATCAATCCTAAATCATCAATCCTAAATCATTCCCAACATTCTGTCGGGACTTCGCCCCAACTTAAAGTCGGGACACGGCTTCGCTACGCAATCACCATGCAAATCCCTAAATAAGGTTGACCGATTTTTATTAATATTCACTTTATTGATAATCATAGATTATTTCTATCGGTCGTTCTTTTTCTGGTAAATTTAGTACTTTTTTTTCAAATTCAACCGGTGCCATTTTTCCAATATTATTATGCAGTCTTTTTTCATTATAATTTTTTACAGCTTTTTTCATATATCTTTTCAATTCTTTAAAATTTTCCGGTTTCCAATGTTCAATATATTCTTCTTTTATTGTTCTATTTATTCTTTCGGCATAAGCATTTTCTTGTGCTATTAGTGACATACTTATTTGGCAATTGTTTTCCATTAACAGTTTTATATAAGGTTTGTAAATATATTGTGCTCCTCTATCGGAATGGTGAATTAACGGTGGGAAATTATATTTGATTGCCATTTTAAAAGCTTCAACATTTGCAGTAGCACGCATATGATCTGATATTTGATATCCTACTATTTTCTTGGTGTATACATCTATTATGAATATTGCATAATAATAACGGTTTTCTTTTGGTATATAAATATACGTTATGTCGGTTTGCCATATGACTGATGGTGCGTTTACTTTCATTCCTTTTATCAAATTTGGATAATAAACATTAGCCGCATAAGTCGTTCGTTTATAATTTTTTTTCATTTTAACTCTAAATCCAAGTTCCATGAATAATGCTATAAATCTATCTCGTCCTATAAAATCCGGTTTAAGCGTGTTATATATTTTTTCAACTCCACAGCCAGGATGATCTGAACGTATAAGCTCTGCTTGATAAACCAATTCAGATATTTTTTTATCTAAAATAGCTTGTTTCTTTTCTTGTTTATAAACAGCTTGTTTGCTGATACCTACCACTTTATATAACCGATTCATAGTATAGTTTATTTTTTTTCGGTGTTGTTTAAACCATTGAATAGTTTGGTATTTGAATTTTTTTTTATGTCAGTACCAAGTTCCTTGTCTGCTATTTCGATAAGCTTTTCCAAATAATCTATTTTTATTTGTTTTTGTCCTACGATACGTTCTAATTCTTTTAAACGCGTTTCTAATTCTTTGAGTTTGTTTATGCTACTTGTTTTCATTTCTACTACTCTTGAGCCTATTTCATTAAATTTTGAATATTTATAAATCCATCTATAAATTAATGTGTTATTAACATTGTACAATTTTTCTAATTGTAAAACACTTAATTTTCCGGACTCAAAAATAGAAACTATTTCCTTTTTAAAATCTTCAGCGTAAACTCTTTTTTTTCTGATTTTTTGTAAATTTGCTTTCATATAAGTTGATTTTTGTGGTCAACCTATATCAGGGACGTACAGATTCTTATTTTTCAACTCATTATATGCTTCAATTAATTTAAAGCACAAAAAAACTCCCACAAAATTTGCAGGAGTTTTATATCAATTTTAATAAATAGAAAATTAATCTTCTACATTAAATATAATTGGTAAGTTATACCGAACCTTTACGGGTTTATTACGTTGTCTACCAGGAACCATTTTTGGTAATTTTCTAATCACACGTTCTGCTTCTTTCTTTAATCTAGGGTGTGGTGCACGAGAACGAATATCAGTAATATTACCATTTTTATCAATGATAAACTGAACTGCTATTTTCTTTCTTCCTGCAGATAAACCTAAATCTTGAGCTAAATCAGAGTTAAAGTTTTTAGCAATAAACTTTTGCATTTTTTTACTAAAACATTCCTTTTTCTTTTTATTACTTCCTTTACATCCTGGAAACGTAGGAACGGATTCAATTACAGCAAAAGGAACTTCT
>JALVEJ010000107.1 GCA_027031025.1 Flavobacteriales bacterium
TGGGGCGATTGATTGCCCGTACAGGGGGCTTTGCAACGTCCCAAGTGATATTCCAAACATACTTGATAACGTTTTTTTGCAATTTTTTCGGGTGAAAGGTCGTACGAACAAGTACGCAACGGATAATTGTCGTGAATAAGTTCCAGCAACACACGTGCTGTACGAACCGAAGGGTAGGGACCGAAATATTCTCCTTTGTTTTTTTCGGGCCGCCGGGTGAGCTCCACCCGCGGAAAGGCTTCTTTCCGTATAACAATCCATGGGTATGTTTTGTCATCTTTGAGCAAAATATTATACTTTGGCTTATGTTGCTTGATTTGAATGTTTTCCAAAAGGAATGCTTCGGTTTCGTTGGTTGTAATAATGTGGTCGATACGGGCAAGGTTTTTCATCAACAATGCATGCTTGCCCGTGGGAGATTTGGAAAAATACGAAAGTACCCGCTTGCGGAGATTCTTGGCTTTGCCCACATAGATAATACGCTCCCGGTGGTCGTAAAAACGATAAACTCCCGGCCTGTTGGGAAGTAAACGCGCATAATCCCTAAGTTTATCAAGTTTATTCGAAGTGCTTTGCATATAACAAAAATAAAACTTTCGTTCCGATTGAATTTTTTTTTGTGGCATTGTATTTGTATCACATTTAACGAACAAAAAAGATTATCCTTATCTTTGTTATAATTTGAACATCAAGCGCAATGAAAAAAAGGATTTGGCTGACATTAACCCTTTTGATGCTACAACCGGTTTTTTCGCAAAACAAACCCACAGGCAACCTACATATGCAGGTCTATGAATCCATGCTTAAAATGCAGGTGGCGTCGTTTAGGATAGCACGAGACAAATTATATGAAATTTATCATCCGGATTTTGCGCTCATTCAGCCTGATTTAGCTGAGGCTATTGGTATTTTTGAAAATAATATTACCTACCTGAAACAAGTATTACACGATGATTCCTACCAGGCCGAATTGGACCGATTGACCGATGTATGGAACAACATGCGGTTTCACATTCTCGATGTACTAAACAAACACAATTATGCGCGTTTCTACTACGATAGCATGACAATGGACAACCTTTTGGGGGTAATTTTGAACAAGTATGAAGACAAAAATGGCTTGAACGACAGCCGGCATTTGGATTTGAAAAAAAAGTACACCTTCACCAAGTCCATTTATTTAACCAATATCGGGTATATGACCCGGAAATACAATATGGCACGTAGCCTGCACAGTTTGTTCGAGCAAAATTTAGACCAAGCCGAACGCCTTCTGAATTCTTCGTTCCGAAAAAAATATGCGTCCAATATGCAAACTTCCGAACTAACGGCACGTTTGTTAAACGATTGGAATTTTTTTAGATACAACACATCCAATGTTTTGTTTTCGGCCGAACGCATCCTGTTTGCCACGGCCAATTCCATTGATTTTCATACACAACTTTTGACCCAAAAACTTTTGGCCGAATGAACATATACCGGCTATTTTTCCTGTGTTTGTTAATCATTCCCACCGGTGCTGAGGCCCAGTACGATGCCCGGAAGTTAACCCATTTGTATCAAATGACCCTGCAATCACGCATCCTAAGCGAACGCCTTTTGGCCGACGTGGTATTGTCTGAGCAGGGAATAAAATCCAACGTTTCCCGAAAAAAACTTTTGAACGATTTACATCAATTTCAGGATTTGACCAATAAAATCATAGCAAATGTACCGGAAAATGCTAATAAACTTCAACGTTTGTTCCGGGCATGGAAAACCAAAACAAATCATTGGGTATCCACCATAAATGGCTTTTTGGAACATGGTAATAATACCCAGGATATATTTCGCTTGGTAAATGCGGTTAATGCCTCCTACGAATCATTAAAAGCCCATTTGGAACTTTTACTGGGCTTTTCCGAGGAACAGCTGGATAGGTTTTCACGACTTGTAGAAATTTATATCATCACCGAACGAAGTTTTGCAGCTTATGTGCTACAACATTCCGAAACCAAAACCGGATATGGTAAAAATTATTATGAATCTGCAAAATGGAATACCGCCATTAACGCATTGCTCAAATTACGTAAACAAGTAGGCAAAAAAGGAGATATACGGCGTCAAATGAACCTGCTGTTGTCCGATTTGGTTTTTTTCAAACAAGCTGATGAACGAGCTTATGACCCGTTAATGATTTTCACACCTTTTATTAAATTTGACGCAAAATATGATCGGCTTTTCGAAATGATTTTTAAATCAAGCCCATGGATTTAAAGCGAATTGTAGGGTTTTGGCTTTGGCTGGTCGTCCTTTTGCCCGGCCATGCACAAACTTATGGAGATATCTCCGATAAGGAAGCCGCTGCCTATATGCAAAATATGTCCCTGCACACAATCGACGCAATACGTCAGTATTTTTACTTTATGCAAGGCGTTGACCCATTGACAACATCCCAGAAATTAGATAACGGATTAGCACTTGCCGAAAACGATTTAATCGTATTGGAACATTATGCTCTTCAAAGCCCCGCTTTTTTACGAAATTGGAAAAAAATTTCGGGTTATTGGTACAATATACGCAACCGATGTGTGCATTCACCCATGATAGTAAGCGAAAAACGCCTTTTCGAGCATTTGAACAATATGAAACGACTTTTGGTCGAATGGCAAAATCTTTTGAATGATGTTCCTAGTCCCAAAACTTTGGATGAATTTCAATACCGGACCCAATTTGTGGCATTGTTATACATTTTGAAACACAAGTACCCCAATTCGGTTTATACTAAATGGTTGGATGTTGAAGTGGAAGCTTACAAAAAGAAAATGCAAACATTGTCCAAGACCCTTACGTCCCATTCGGTAAAGTCGTCCGAGCAAACCAAATTTTTTCGCTTGCTCAACGACTATATGGCTACTCTTTTGGCTGACTCATTCGACCCGCAAAAAGTTTATGAACTCACCGAAAGTATTTTACAACGCCTCAAAACCTATTGATCTGCTTCGGGTTCCGTATAATATATTTGCAATTCCACAGGATGATCAGCAGCCAAATTCCCTTTCAAAACTGTGCCAAAAGGAATATATGCATCGGGGTCTTCCAACAGGAGGCGATTAACCAGAAAGGATTCCAAATCTTGGATAATACGCACGCCCAATCTGACGTTGGCCGAGTCTTTTCGTAAGATTTCTTTTACCGTGCGGGTAACATTTACTTCATAATACTTTTGGCCCGAAACAGAATCGGAATGCAAAGTGCCATCATACACGTCCAAAACTTGGTTGATGTCGACTTTCTGGCCCGATTCTAATTCATTACTTAAATCGGAAATGGGTATTTGGGAATTGTATTTATAAACATAAATTCGTTTGGGATGCTGAGATTCGGGTACATCGTTCATTTCGTTTTCATCCACGTAAAATCTCAGGTTGGCTTGATTGATAATCCAATTATTGGTTCGTAATTGGTACAGTTCCGGCGGATCGAACAGGGTGAGTACACCCATGCTTCCGGCATTACCTTTGAGATAGACTTTT
>JALVEJ010000108.1 GCA_027031025.1 Flavobacteriales bacterium
GCGGAAGGCTATGTAAAAGCGTTGTATAAAGACGCCCCGAGCGACCATGCCCCTGCGGCATACCAATATGTATATATTTACAAAGACCATTTAGGCAACAACCGCCTAAGCTACACGCTAGACCCCGAAACTAACCAAATAAAAATACTCGAAGAAAACCATTATTACCCGTTTGGTTTAAAGCACGGCAACTATAACCAAACCCGCAAAGATGTGAAATACCAAGAGCTAGCCCTAAGCAAAAAAGAAGTCAAACAAGTGGTGCCGGAAGAGGTGAAGTTTAAGTATTTGTATAATAGTAAGGAGTTGCAGGATGAACTCGGTTTAAACACTTACGACTACGGCGCCAGAGTCTATGACCCTGCGGCGCCACGGTTTTGGCAGATAGACCCCGATACTGAAAAATACCAAAACCAAAGTGTCTATATTTATGCGGATGATAATCCTGTAAGGTTAATGGATATTGATGGGAAGGGGACGGAGGATTGGTATGAGAAATTAGATGAGAATGGAAATGGAACTGGAGAAGTTACTTGGTTTGATGGTAGTAATGAAATTGAAGGATATAAACATATCGGTTATGATTATGTAGTTACAAATACTGATGTGAACGGCAACCGGACTCAAATAAAATATGATGGCAATACCAAATCATCATATATTTACAATATGGAAACCGGAAAATTTGATTTGTTAAAAAATTATGATTACTCAGACTTAAATAATTCAAATAAAATAAAATCTTTAGCATATGATAAACTTTTAAATCCAATATTGAGATTTGGCGATCAATTTACAAAATCACTTATTGGTGGTTTTCAAGGTGCAGGAATAATGGTGTATGAAACATTTGATGGTAACTTTACTCCAGGAGATGAAATAGACCTTATGTCATTGGGTTATAAACCAATAGTCAATTTAAATAGCACGCTAGTTTGGAATAATGGAAAATGGGTACATACGGATTTACATTCTCAAGGAATGGAACATTATGCATCTCAACAATTAAATGATAGTTATTCTACTTTAAGTAAAATAAATTGGCTTTCCTATCCGCAAAAGGCTAAGAATCTCTGGAAATGGATAACTAAAAAATTAAAATAAAATGGATAATAATTTTATAAAAGAATTTGTCCAAATTACATTAACTAATATAGTTGTTTTCATAATTGTTTTTATAATTTATGGGCTGTATTTATTGTATAAAAAAAGTAAGTTTTGAGTTGTTACCCTAGTTTGGAATAATGGGAAATGGATACATACGAATTTATATTCTCAAGGAAATCAAGCTTTTTTCAAGGAATATACGAAAAGTCTCATAGCAATTACACCTTCTTCTAAAATAAAAATGGTTAAGAATAAATATATAAATATGGGGATTATATCTATATTAAAAAAGAAGGCTACTAATTGGATCGATAATCATTAATTCATTTTTTATATAATATCAATTATGGATTATATTATGTTTTTTTTGAGGGAGTTATTATTAACATATACTGGCCAAGTTATAAGGTGGTTGTTTTTTAGAGGAAAACGTAGTTTTAAGGATTTAGAAAAAGATTATTATTTAAATTGGTGTATCAGTATAATTTTTTTTATTGTATTAGGGTATATTATTTATTTCCTATCTGGATAAAAGGAAAACAATCTATGTTTGTGCCCAGCTCCGTCGGTGTCTCCGCCACCGACGGCACTTTTTATATGCTAAACATTAACACAAAGAAAAACATAAATTACAAAGTAATTGAAAATCAAAATCTTACCTCAAAAAGTAAGAAAAAACGCTTGTAGTCAGCGGTCTTTACCCCCGCCATACGAAGGTTTTCCGTAAATTTCAAGTTTTTAGAAGGTTAAAATTGAGAAAGAATTTTTAAATTATAAAAATATCACTAAATTTGTAATAAATATTTTGAAATATGGATTTACAGGCACGCAAACTTAATATAATCGAATATTTGATTGGATTGACAGATGAAACCGTTTTTAATGTTATAGAAAAAATTATTAACGAATCAAAAAATGCGTCTGCTAATAAATCTTTTACACAACAAGAATTAATTGAAAGAGCTCTGAAATCCAATCAAGACTATCAGTCTGGTAATATTATAGATCAAAAACAATTAGAAGCCGAATCAAAGCATTGGTAACATAACATGAAAATTGTTTGGTCAGATTTTGCAACTTCAGAGCTAAAAGATATTTTTAGGTATTATAAATCTGTTGCTGGAAAGAAAAATGCACATAAGTTAATTGACAGTATTTTTAAATCAACAAGACAACTTATTAAATATCCTGATTCAGGACAAATTGAAGAATCGCTCAAAGAACTTAATGAGGGGCATAGGTATTTAGTAACTTCAAATTACAAAATTATTTATAAGAAAATAAAAGAAGGTATATTGATAACTGATGTTTTTGACACTAGACAAAATCCGACAAAAATAAATAATCCTAAACGGAAGTCAGGAAAGTAATTATAAAAGAATTCTACCTTTACTATACATTGTACAGACATGTTAAGTTTCTTAAAATGAACTTTCAACTTTTTACTTTCAATCCCGCTCCCCGAATCGAACGTCGGGGTCACGGGATGTCGCTTATGTTCCACTTTCAACTCAATTACAAAGACCACCAAGGCAACAACCGCCTAAGCTACACGCTAGACCCCGAAACCAACCAAATAAAAATACTCGAAGAAAACCATTATTACCCGTTTGGTTTAAAACACGGCAATTACAACGCCATACGCAAAGACGTCAAATACAAAGAACAAGCTGCGAGCAAAAAAGAAGTCAAACAAGTAGTGCCGGAGGCGGTGAGGTTTAAGTATTTGTATAATGGTAAAGAGTTGCAGGATGAACTCAGCTTAAACATTTACGACTACGGCGCTAGAACATACGACCATGCGGCGCCACATTTTTGGCAGGTTGACCCTTTGGCGGAGAAATACCACAACCAGAGTGTTTATGTGTATGCGGATGATAATCCGGTGTTTTTTGAGGATATAAATTGAATTATCTACTCATAAAATATCCTTAATCCAAGTGCGACGACGTTTATGCTGCCGGTGTTCATAATTTTTCCAGTTGGCAATCACGTTGTGATTATCTTCAAAAACGCCGGTGGTTTCAATATCTTTTATCCCGTTAGACAACATAGCATTATGAAGCGCATCAAACAACATGACGGCAACGCCTTTTGAATCATACTCCGGAATAACACCGGTTAATAAAGTGTCGATTATTTTCGGATGTTTCATCGCTTTCATAATGTGATACCAACCGAAAGGCAACAATTTGCCATTGGCTTTTTTCATGCCTTCGGAAAGGGATGGCATAGCAATCAAAAAACCGACAATTTTATCCTTATCCTTGACAAAAAATGTAAACTTAGGATCTAAAACATTAAAATACTTATTTTTATAATAATTTTTCAAATCGTCATCCAATTCAATAACGTATGGCAAATGCGCAAAAGCTTTATTCAAGATTTGAAAAGCCACATCGGCGTATGATTTAAGTTCTTTTTTGTTTTTAGGCGAAAAAACTTCATAGCCGAAACGGCGTTTGAGCAATTTGGCGCCACGTTCGCCTTTCTTAACCGGCTCATCGGTTAATTTCAGATGAAATTCCACCCAATCGTTTTCTTTTTCAAAACCGTATTTCTGCATCAATGTTTTGTAGTATGGCAAATGATATACCGACGCAATGGAAGGCAATTCTTCAAACCCTTCAATCAGCATACCTTGGGTGTCCAAATTGGTAAAACCCAAAGGCCCGTGTGCTTTTTGCATGCCTTTTTCTTTGAGCCAAGCCATAGCCGTATCCATCAACAAACGAAAGGCTTTTTCGTCATTATAAGTTTCCAAACCAACCAAGCGTCCGTATTTTTGCCCGGTTTTTTCATTATATTTATGATTAATGGCTGCTGCAATCCGCCCAACCGGTCGCTCTTTCCAATAAACTACCCATTTTTGCAAATCGACAAAATTTAAGGCAGGATGTTGCGTCCACATTTTTTTTTCATCGGATTTGATAGGGGGAATCCAATATGGATTGTTTTTATATAAAACGTAAGGAAAATTGACAAAATCTTTAAAAACTTTGGCAGAATCAGCCGGTTTAATCTCATATTTTGATGCCATACACTTATGTTTGTTTGAAAAAAGTAAAAGTATAAAATTATTTTTTAATTGAAAATGAATTTTTTTTTAGTAGATTTACACTTTCAATAAAAGATTGACAGCAAAAGTATAAAAATTTTTACTTTATATTCTTTATTGATGAGAAAAATGAAATAAGTTACAAAACAAATTCTTATGAAGACCTTATTATATTTATTTTTATTCAGCATTACAGGCGCTTTGCATGCGCAATTTGTAGAAAAGCCTTTTAAGAAACTCGTTGAAAATGAACGTGCTGCGGCTTTAAAACGCCTGTTGAAACAGCCCTTGGCCAATACCGGAAATTATGATGTCAAATTTCATCGGTTAGTCCTAAACCCTTCATTATCAAGTCGTTATTTGTCAGGAGAAGTTACGACATATTTTGTGCCTAATCAATCTATGAATACGATGGAATTTGATTTTAATACGCAAATGATCGTCAATAATGTCGTGTGGCACAATCAGAATTTGAGTTTTTCTCAAACCAATAACCGGTTGATTATCAACTTTTCACAAGCGCGACCTTCCGGTGTTTTAGATTCCGTAAAAGTCTCTTATCAAGGCACGGTGCCAAATACCGGTTTAGATTCATACACTTTAACCACGCACGGCAATAATGTCCCGGTTTTATGGACGCTTTCCGAGCCTTATGGCGCCCGCGACTGGTGGCCCTGTAAGCAAGATTTGAATGATAAAATCGATTCAATTGATGTGATTATCAACTATCCACAAACTGCCGGGGGGCAAACCATGACTGCCGTTTCCAACGGTTTGTTAATGAGTGAATCTATCAATGGAAGCACTAAAACATCGGTATGGCAACACCGCTATCCGATTGCAGCTTATCTAGTAGCTTTTGCCATTACCAATTATACCAAATATACAGTCAATGCCGGCACCACGCAAGCATTCCCCATTGACAATTATCCTTATCCGGAAAATTTAGCCGATGCTCAATATTATGCGCCATCGCATCTGCAAGTGATGAATTATTTTGAAAACACGTTCGGACCTTATCCGTTTAATCAGGAAAAATACGGGCAAATACAATTTGGCTGGGGCGGCGGTATGGAACATCAAACCGCTACATTTATCGTTAACTACGAACGTTGGCTGGTCGCTCACGAACTGGCGCACCAATGGTTTGGCGATGCTGTTACTTGCGGGTCATGGCACGATATCTGGCTTAATGAAGGTTTTGCGACTTACAGTGAAGCTTTGACCCGTGAAGCCCTCGACGGACAAGCCGCTTTTGATTACTGGAAAGATTATGTAGTTAGTGATATTATTTCTGAACCCGATGGTTCGGTTTATGTGCAAGATACTACCGATGTGTGGCGTATTTTTAACGGGCGTTTATCTTATAACAAAGGCGCTATGGTACTCAATATGCTACGGGTTAAATTGGGCGATAATAATTTTTTTCAAGCTATCAGAAATTATTTAAACAACTATAAATTTCAATATGCCTTAACGC
Source organism: Flavobacteriales bacterium (assembly GCA_027031025.1). Lineage (GTDB taxonomy): Bacteria > Bacteroidota > Bacteroidia > Flavobacteriales > Flavobacteriaceae > WGBX01. The sequence goes on from JALVEJ010000108.1 coordinate 5,646, forward strand.
CGGATTTACGCCAGGAATTTGAAGCACAATCGGGTCAAAACTTAACGGAATTTTTTAACGATTGGATTTACGGAGAAGGTTATCCCACTTATACCATAATGGTGACCCGTATAGGTAGTGGGCTGTATGATGTCCAAGTTAACCAAATATCTTCGCATCCTTCGGTTGGTTTTTTTGAAATGACTTTGCCATTCAAATTTACCGACAATGCCGGACATGCCTATGAAACTTTATTGGATAATACAAGTAACGGACAGCATTTTATTGTCAATACCGGTTTTGAAGTAACAAATGTATTCTTTGACCCGCACTATGATTTAATCAAAGGACCAACAACACTTAATACGGTTTTAGCAGTCAATATTATAAATGACGATAAAATTGACCTGTTTCCCAACCCTGCACAAAGTTTTTTAAAAATTAAAAATGACGGGATAAGTGTTAAAAAAGTTAGTTTTTTAACGATAAACGGACGGGAATTCCTTTCGATAAAAGATCATTTTCATAATATTGATGTTAATCGGTTGCCCAAAGGTCTTTATGTGGTCAAAATTGAAACGGATAAAGGCATATATGTCAAAAAAATGCTAAAAAAGTAGGCTTAAATCAATGAAAATTAAATTCTTAATTTCTCAGATGAGAAGTTAGAAAGTAGAAATTAGAAGTTGAGAAATCTCAAACGGAATTGACTTGTGACTTGTCCTGAAATAGGCTGACCCGGAAAGTCAACAATAATCAGCACGAGGCAAATAAAACCATAAAAGTTATTAAAGTCTTAATGATCTTAATGCCTTAATGGTTCATTATAAATTCCATTTATTCAATTCATCGCTTCCTCAAATTAGAAGCAGGTATATTGTAGGAAGTAATGAATAATCATCAAGGCGTTGAACAATATTTGAAGCACTGTATAATCCTCAATACCTCAGAATTTTAAAAAAATCTGTATAAATTTGTAAACCTAAAAACCGGAGAAAGCCTCAATATGGATTATTTTGAAATTGCCTCGATTATCGTTGTTATGTCTGCCGTTTTCGGATATTTAAATGAAAAATATTTAAAACTGCCGACCACCATTGGTTTAATGTTGATTGCTATCATTTTTACGTTGATTACCATTGTTTCAAGTTATATTAATCCGGTGTTGTTTAACCATCAAAAAGAACTGATCAGTCAAATCAATTTTTCGGAAGTTTTACTCGATATGATGTTGAGTTTTATGCTGTTTGCCGGTGCCATGCATACCAATTTTGAACAACTCAAAGTGCAGCGGCGGCCGGTTCTGGGCTTTGCTTTTATCGGCACCTTAATTTCTACTTTTTTAGTGGGGGGATTAAGCTTTTTGGCATTAAAATTATTGGGCTTTAACATCGATTTTATTGACACTTTACTTTTCGGGGCATTAATTTCGCCTACTGATCCTATTGCTGTTCTTGGTATTTTAAAAAAAATAGGTATCGATAAGAAAGTTGAAACCGTTATCGTGGGCGAGTCGCTTTTTAACGATGGCGTAGGCGTGGTTGTTTTTTTGAGTATTTTTAAAATTGCCAAACAAGGTGTTGAAAATTTCCATATTTCCGATGTTTTTAAATTATTCGGTATAGAAGTCTTGGGTGGCATTGCATTGGGGCTGTTACTCGGTTGGATTGCTTACAAAATGATGAAAGAAATAGATAATTTTGATGCCGAAGTCATGGTAACGCTGGCTTTGGTGATGGGCGGCACTGTTTTGGCGCACAAAATACATGTATCGGCACCACTGACTATGGTAACTGCCGGATTGGTCATTGGCAACGACACGGTTCGCAACAATGCTTTGAGCGAAATCACTGAGGTTTACGTCGATAAGTTTTGGGAACTGGTCGATGTGTTGCTTAATACCGTCCTGTTTGTTATGATTGGCATGGAACTTTTAATTGTTTCTTTTCAGCTGGATTATATTGTTGCCGGTATCATTGCTATTATTATTGTATTAGTCAGCCGTTATCTGTCGGTTAAACCTTTGTTAGCATATTTTGAGCGGAAAATCAAATTTATTCCCAAAACCGATATAATTATGACTTGGGGCGGTTTGCGTGGTGGTATTTCCATTGCTTTGGCGTTGAGCATTCCCGAAGAAATGCATCGCAATTTATTTCTGGTGATGACCTATATGATTGTGGTCTTTTCCATATTGATACAAGGCTTGTCGTTAGGTAAAATTGTCCGAAAATATAAAGAACCCGAAAATTCTTTTGTAGATTGACAAGTTATTAGAACTTCATTTCTATTTTATAGGAATCTTAAATTGATTATACTAAATATATTTGACGTCTCATTTTATTATTTCCTCAGAATTAAATTGGAGATTTGTAAGATGTTGATAATCAACATTTAATATTGTTTCTCAATTTTTTACTTCCTAAAATTTAAAGCTGTAATTTTATTTGAAGTAGAAAAGTCATCAGTCAAAAAAGTAAACTTTGAAGCAAAAATTCATCATTTCCTCACTTCCTCAAATTAAAAGCAGAGATAAAGTATAAAATTGTAATAAACATCAAAGAGCATAATATTATATGAAGCAGAAACAAATCCTCAACTCCTCAAATAACAATTTTTCTTTATCAACATTTTCTCTTAAATTTGCAACAGAATCAAATCATTGAAAAACATATTCTTATGCGTTGGAAAGGCAGACAAACCAGTAGTAATGTCGAAGACCGTAGAGGGCGACGTGGACGAGTAGTTGGAGGCACCGTTGGCATTGGAACCATCATATTTTTTATAGCCTACACCTTATTAACTGGTGAAGCGCCTACTGAAATGTTGCAACAAAATCAACCGGTGCCAACCGAACAAACTCAAACAGTTCCACATGACCAAAATGACGAATTAGCAGAGTTTGCTAAAGTCGTGTTTAAAGACACCGAAGATGTTTGGTCAAAAGTTTTTAAAGACGAATTGCATGCCCGTTACCGTTATCCGAAATTGGTTTTATATTCCGGTTCCACACCGGCTGCTTGCGGTATGGCAAATGCGGCAACCGGTCCTTTTTATTGTCCTGCTGACGAAAAAGTATATATTGATTTAGACTTTTTTAGAGACCTGAAACGCAAATTCGGTGCCGGTGGCGATTTTGCCATGGCTTATATTATTGCTCATGAAGTAGGCCATCATGTGCAGAATTTGTTGGGTATCACACAACAGGTTCAACAACAACGCAGAAGATTGAGTAAAACAGCTTATAACAAATTGTCCGTACGTTTAGAGTTGCAAGCCGATTATTTGGCAGGTGTTTGGGCACGTCATATTGAAGAAATGAAACATGTTTTGGATCCCGGTGATATTCAAGAAGCCATTAATTCAGCAGCTTCGGTTGGTGATGATCGTTTGCAAAAAAAATACACCGGAAGAGTGGTCCCCGATGCTTTTACGCATGGCACCTCAAAACAACGCGCCAATTGGTTTATAAAAGGCTTTAAAAACGGAACTATTAAAGGCGGGGATACGTTTAATGTGACTGATTTGTAAACATTTAATCTTATTGGTGAAAAAATTTTATGTCATATTATTTTCTTTGTTGGTTGTTCAAGTTTCAATGGCGCAAATTACCGGTGAAAACTTGCGTCTTGCAAATGCTGCTTTATCGTTAACATATCAACAGGTGCGTTATGACCCGTCTTATTTCAAAATAGATTATCCAAATGGCGATGTGCCATCTGATAAAGGGGTTTGTACTGATGTAGTGATTCGAGCTTACCGGCTTATTGGCATTGATTTGCAAAAAGAAGTGCATGAAGATATGAGTAAACACTTCAATCTTTATCCTAATTATTGGGGTTTAAACCATACCGACACAAATATTGACCATAGAAGAGTGCCCAATCTGATGAAATTTTTTGAAAGGAAAGGCACTGCCTTGCCTATAACCAACAATCCTGACGATTATTTGCCCGGCGATATTGTTTGTTGGGATTTAGGCAACGGACAAACTCATATAGGTATAGTTGTTAATAAAAAATCAGATGATAAAAAACGTTATTTGATTGTCCATAATATCGGTCGTGGTCAAGAAGTTTCAGATTGTTTGTTTGATTTTAAAATTATTGGGCATTACAGATATTGATTACTAACCGATAGATAGTTTTCTAAAAAACTACCCAAGTTACATAAAAACCTGCTAATTGCATCAAAATACCAATCAAAATACCACGTGTAATATCTTTTAAGTTATGCGCGCCTAAATACACGCGACTTGCCATAACCAATGCCGCCATCACTATCATCAAGGATAAATAATTAAGAATATTGATTTGTGAATAATAGCTCCAAGTAAAAAAAAATGTGATAGAACCTGAAATCGCCATTGCATGGATACTGGGTTTAGATTTGAAATAATTATAAACCGCCAAAGCCAATACCGACAAAATAATACCGATGAAAAAAGGAAATAACTCGACAAATTGATGGTATTTAGAAATTTTTTGAAAAATCACTGCATAAACTACTGCCATAATGACCGAAAAAATCAACCGCTCCTCAGGATATACCAATCGATAACCCGAAAATGCTTTAGTCCATAGAATCACAATAAAAAATAATAGCGGAATTAAAATACCGATTATTGACAAATATAAAATTAAAAAATAGCGGTTTGCCGGCAAGAAAAAACGCGGCGACAGATGAAAATAGAGCCACACCGTATATAACGGAATAAACACTGGATGAAAAACCAGTGATATCAGTTGTGCCACGATACTAATAATCTTGTTGCCGGTGTCCTGCATCCTTAAATTTCTTTACGCAAACGGGCGACCGGAATGCCGAGTTGTTCACGATATTTGGCTATGGTGCGACGTGCAATAGGAAACCCTTTTTCTTTTAGTGCTTTCGCCAGTTGTTCATCAGTCAAAGGTTTTCGCTTATCCTCTTGATCAACTACAGATTGCAAAATATTTTTGATTTTGATAGTCGATACATCTTCGCCTTGGGCGTCTTTCATCGATTCAGAGAAAAATTCTTTTAAAAGCTTAACGCCGTAAGGTGTCTGCACATATTTACTATTGGCAACCCGCGACACAGTCGAAATATCCATATCGATTTTTTCGGCGATATCTTTCAGTATCATCGGTTTGATTTTACGCTCGTCACCGGTCAAAAAATAATCTTTTTGATAGTCGGCTATGGCTTTAATGGTTCGCAAAAGCGTGTCTCTACGTTGGTTAACCGCATCGATAAACCATTTGGCAGAGTCGAGTTTTTGTTTGATAAACATCACCGCATCTTTCTGACTCTTATCCTTGTTTTCTTTATAGCCTTTGAGCATTTCGGTATAAGCGGGGGACACACGCAGTTCAGGGGCATTTTTGGCATTCAAACTGACATCTAATTCGTCATCTTCAACATTGATGATAAAATCCGGAATCACATGTTCTACATAACTTCCTGTCGAATTAAAAGCATTGCCCGGCTTAGGATTAAGCTTGGTAATTTCTTCAATGGCTTCTTTGAGTTGTGCTTCGGTTATTTCAAATTTAGCCATCAGTTTTTTATATTTTTTATTGATAAAATACTCAAAGCCTTTTTCCAGTATTTTGATGGCTAATTCCCTTGCTTGAGTTGGTTTTTTGCGACGTAATTGTATCAATAAAGTTTCTTTCAGATCACGTGCGCCAACTCCGGGCGGATCTAATTCTTGTATCAGCCGCAACACTTTTTCGACTTCTTCTTCTGTGGTCATCACGTTGTGCGTAAATGCCAAATCATCAACTATTTCAATAATATCACGACGCAAATAACCATTATCATTGATACTCCCAATTAAAAATTCCGCAATTTTACGTCGTTGTTCATCCAGCGGAAAGGCACTCAACTGCGATTTGAGATATTGCGTAAAACTTTCGCCTTGGGCGTAAGGCACTTTTTTCTCATCGTCATCCGCCGAATAGTTATTACTGCGTAAACGGTAATCCGGTATTTCGTCATCGCTCAAATATTCATCGACATTAATATCCGGCGCTTCTATAATTTCGGCATCATCTTCATAGTTATCTTGTTGATCCAATAAATCTTGTTCCGGTTCTTCTTTGCCTTCTTCCAATGCCGGATTTTCTTCAATTTCTTGTTTCAACCGTTGTTCAAATTCAATAGTCGGCAACTGAATCAATTTCATCAATTGAATCTGTTGCGGCGTGAGTTTTTGCTGTAATTTCTGATATAATCCTTGCTTGAGCATAAATCTTTTCTATGTAATGGTTAATCGGTTATTTGATGAATTAATTAGCATAGGTCGCTGAGTGATACCGATACCGACGAAAGTCGGGACGGGATTGTACCGAAGCGGTGCTTCATAGTTTACTTGGTTCTTTGATAAATATATATTACTTCAAATTGTATTTCTGCTTTTAATTTGATGATGAATTGATGAAATGATGAGCAAGGTCACCGAGTGATTTTAGCTGTTTCAACTTAGGTTACTGAGCCTGTCGAAGTACAACTTCCAACTAATACCTATAATAATCCGGTTTATACGGTCCTTCTTTTTTAACCCCGATATAAGCGGCTTGTTCATCGGTTAATTCATCTAATTCCACACCTAGATGTTCCAAATGTAATCGCGCTACCATTTC
>JALVEJ010000109.1 GCA_027031025.1 Flavobacteriales bacterium
CAATGACGATTTACAACTCAAACCCGGCATGTTTGTCAATGCGGTTGTAAAAATTCATGCCGGTAATAAGGAAAGTTTGCTTATTCCGAAAACGGCGGTTTTATGGACGGGCAGAAGGTCGGTGGTCTATGTCAAAAACGGCAACGACTTTGTGTATCGTGAAATTATTTTGGGACCCGAAGCCGGTGATTATTACGTGGTCATCAGCGGACTGCAAGAAGGCGAAGAAATCGTTCGCAACGGCGTGTTCAAAGTGGATGCCTCGGCACAACTCTTGGGAAAACCAAGTATGATGAATCAGGGTGGGGGAAAAGCGGGCGGTGTGCAAGGGATGCAGATGCACAAGAAATAAAAATGTATAAAAGAATCTTTTATGCCTATTACTTTTTGTAATAAAAATTACATTTCTCTTTGCTTATTATGTGGCATTTTTGTGGCAGACAAACCCAAAAAACAAAAAGATATGAGTTTAGTAGGTAAACCCGCACCGTCATTCAAAGCTGTGGCTGTGGTCAACGGCGGCGAATTCCGCGAAGATTTCAGCCTGGAACAATTTCGCGGCAAAAAAGTGATTTTCTTTTTCTATCCGTTGGACTTTACCTTTGTGTGTCCTACCGAAATTTTGGCCTTTCAGGAACATTTGGCCGAGTTCGAAAAGCGTAACACCGTGGTGGTGGGTTGTTCGGTGGATTCGCAATATTCCCATTGGGCATGGCTCAATACGCCCAAAAACAAAGGGGGAATCCAGGGCGTTACCTATCCTTTGGTTTCGGATTTGGACAAAACCATTTCCATGGCCTATGGCGTTTTGGGTGGAAGTTATGTACAGGACGAAAACGGACAAATGCGTTTCGAAGGCGACCCTGTGGCCTATCGCGGCCTCTTTCTTATCGACGAAGAAGGCATTGTTCAGCATGCCCTGGTAAACAACTTGGGCTTGGGCCGGAGTGTACGCGAAGCCCTTCGCCTGGTGGATGCACTTACCCACCTGCAAAAATATGGCGAAGTTTGTCCGGCCGATTGGGAAGAAGGCAAAGAAGCACTAAAACCCGATTTCGAGGGTGTGGCCCAGTATTTGGCTAAGCACTAACGGGGAATCTACTCGTTAGGTTTTATTATTCCCGCCTTTGGGCGGGAATTTTTTTGGTAAGGAACCACTTAATATCCTGCTATAATTGGCAGGGTGTACCTTTGGATTTTAAACATCAAACCTGAAAACTTTTTATTTTCGAAAAAACCAGCGGAACAAGTTTTTTCCTGTTCCACCGGTTGTTGTTCAACAATAATTTTATGCGTCCCCAGCAAAGTAAGGGCATGTTTTGGAAAAATCAGAACAAAGGCAAATCCAGATTTTTGGGATACTGGATTTTGAAACGGAAATGCAATTGAATGTTTTGTTTGGCTTCCACGGTTTTGTCCCAGGTGATAATTCCTTGTTGGTTGACTTTTCCGTCGGTTTCTTGATCTTTGACTTTGATCCTTTCGTCTTGCGAAACAGGAAAACGGTCTTTTACAATGATATGTATGGGAACATCTTTATGATTGCTCACAGTAATCACATATCCACGAGTAGCCAAAGTCTTGGTTCCAAGAGTTTTATATTCGTTGTAACGTTTATCGGGCCTACGTGAAACAAAAATATCACTGTCGATACCCATGGGCAAGTCGGTAAATTCATCCTTGCCATTGGGTTGAATATATACTTCTCCGGTGTATACACCTTCGAAATAGATGCGAGCTTTTCCGGGAAGAAAATGCTGGGTGTTTAGTCCTTTGACCCGTGCCCGGAGGTATACATTTTTATCCTGATACGGAGCAGAAAAATAGGTGTATTCAACACCGGTATAAAAATTGCCCAAATGTACCAACACGGGTTTATTGTCAGACATTACCGAATATTTGGTTTTGGGCTGATATTCCACTTGCAAGGTATTGCTTTGTTGTTCCACAGGTGCATAGCCGGTTTCGGGTTGGGTGTCGGCATTTGTTTCTTTGACCTTTTGTTCGTTGGTAACAAAGAGCGCTTCGCTTTTCCGGTATACGGGTGGTTGGTAAGGTCTTAAATACCAGGGATTTACTTTTGGCAGGCTTAAATGGTAGCGGGGTTTATAGCTGGAAAGTGTAACGGGAATATTTTCCCAGTCTAAACCTGTGTTTTGGCGTATTTCAGCTTTTTGTTCCCAACTTAATAGTTTATCGGAAGCATTTCCATGAATAGTATATACTGGCGACCACGTTGCGCCGTCGGCCAAGTAGCTAAAACCAAAATGGAATTTACCGCCCTGCCCAACGGCAAGGGTCAAAATGGCATCATAGGTTTCCCGGTTTCCTTTGCTACGAAGTTCGTTCAATTGCTTCCTCAGTTTTTTTAGTTTCTTTTGCAAGGGTTCGATGTTTTTTTTCAGCTGAAAAAGGTCTTTAAAAATGGTCTCGACACGTTTGTTGTAATAAGCCGAAACTTGTTGTAGGGTCGTAAGTCCGGAAAATTTTTCCAATTTAAGGTTTTGCCTTATAAATTCTTGTTCGGTTTTTAGGGCTTCTTCTTTTGCTTTTAGCGTGGTTATACGGGCTTCGAGTTCGTCCACGCTTTTTTTAAGCCGGGCAATATTTTCTTTGTCTTTTGGGGTAATCAAATAGTTTTTTCGAAATTCCACATGTACAATATCGGCCGTCCCAACACCCTTAATCTGAAAACTTTGCCTGTGCATCCGAGGACTTAGACCATGAACAACCAAGGTTTGCATTCCTTTGGGCAGGTTCACTTCGGCTTTATGGTTCATTTGGGCTACGCCACGGTAAACTTTAACGTTGCTTATTGGTGCTGTTACTTCAATTTGGGCCCACAGGGACATCCCGCCCAGGCCAAACAGCAATAGCAGAATGAAATTTTTCATAGGTATTTGATTTTGGTCTAACAAATTATAACAAATTTTGTTCCAAAACAATTTTTTGATAAGTAAAAAATTCGCCATGGGTCTGTGAGATTGGTTGATATGGTCATCATCCCGGTGGCTTTTAATTTCACGAGTGTTTTGTTTTTTTAGTGGATATAGGGGATATTTGTTTTGCTTAGTCCTCCGGGAACTTGCGGCTTCCGGAGGCCTGCGCCATGGCAGCGCCTTGTTCCCGTCGTGGTTCCGCAAGCCCCTGCGGGTCTTGCTCCACGGCTCCACAAGCCTTCGGCTTCCACGGGCCACCACCAAAGGCAGCGCCTTGTCTTGTTTCGCGGCTCCCGACATTGCTACGCAATGTGCGGGACAAGTTCCGGGAGCCTGAGCGCTCAGCCTACGGCTCTGCGTCAGTCTCCCTTCGCAGGCTTCGGAGCCACCTGCGGTGTCTCCTCGCGACCCTCGGAGCCGCTATGCGTCTCCTCGGATTGCGGCGAACCCGCCCGGCGGTTTCGCCTTCAATGTTTACAATAGGACGTTAATCATGAAACCGGATATTCCAACCAAGGCTGGGTGTTCCATTGTGGATGCGCGATTTATTGCACGCACCTTATAA
>JALVEJ010000110.1 GCA_027031025.1 Flavobacteriales bacterium
ACCAAATCCGCCAAATCCGGAAAAATCAAAACCGGCTCCACCGCCTCCATAAGCTTGTTGTTGGGCACGTTGTTTTTCTATTTCGTCTGCATGTTGCCAATGTTCGCCGTATTTATCATATTTTTTTCGATTCTCAGGATTGCTTAAAACTTCGTTAGCTTCATTAATTTCTTTAAATCTTTTCTCGGCTTCTTTATCACCGGGGTTTAAATCAGGGTGATATTTCCGTGCCAGTTTCCTGTAAGCTTTTTTGATGTCGCTTTCGCTGGCATTTTTATCCACCCCCAATACTTTATAATAATCTATGTATGCCATATTATTTATGCGTTTTTATTAAAAAATTGTTTCGCTTTACAATTACGTAAATTTATAAAAAAAGTTACAGCTTTTAGCTATTATTTTTCAGAATTAAATTTGCGAAGTTCTTTGTCAAATCCCGGGGCATACATATTGCGCATTGAAGCCTTTATTTTATTACCGTCCAACAAATAAACTTGAGACAACAGAAATGGCTTTATTTTATTAACTTGCTTTCTGTCAATAGCTTGTACAAATTTCATATGACTTGATACCGGTTTTTGCAATAGCCATTCATCAAAATATCCGGCATTGGTGTTGATAACCACCAATTGCATATCGGGATATGCCTTTTGAAAAGCTTCCATTTTTTTTAGGTTGGAAACAAAGTTTTTACGGAAACGTAAATCCCAAAACGACACCAAAGTTTTGGAACCGGGGGGAAATAAACTGTCAGAAGGCAATCGACGCTTATCGATAGTTAAATAAAAACTTTCCGGGAAATGATTACCTTCCTGCATTAATTTGTTTTTGGCTATCAAGCTATCGCAATAATCTTTATAAAGCCGGCTTTTGATTTTTTGATAGAAATTGTTGACCGTTGCGTCTTTTTCAGCAACTAATTTGCCCTTGATATAACGACTGCAATATTTAACCAATAAATTGTCTTTAAACTTCGAATCATAAATTTCCCTATCAATGATTTCCGAAATTTTCCAATATGGATTTTTAATTTTTGTTTTTTCCGACTTGAGTTGTCTTTCTAAAAAGCTATCGGCAAAGGCATACATATAAATGATATTGGGGTCCGGCAATTCTCTATGCAAAACCGAGCAATAAGCAAAGAAATCCGGTGACAACTTCTCGTAAGTATGTTTTTGAGCATAGACTTCTTTTAAGTTAAAATCCATACTTTTGGCTAATAAGGATAGAATATTTTGATAAAGTTGGCTTGTCTCGGCAAGTTCTTCCCGGTAGGATTCAATCGTGCGTTTTTTTAGATTTTGAAAGGAATCAATTTTTCGATTAAAATTTTGCAAATCAAATTGAAAATTGTGCCGGTAAAAATAATCGCTTTCTTGTTCGTCTATCAAAAAAACACTCATCATCAGATTGTTTTCAAACCCCGAACTCCCCGAAAAACTGATAGATTCATCAAACTCATCGACATTGAGATGAAATGCCAGCGAATCTCCGGGTTTTAAATAAATAGTCTGATATTCGGGAAAAATATAGATGATATACAAGCCTTCTTCCGGGACTTTGATGGGCCCGGCAACCTCATTTTCAGACAACAACCCCAGGGTATCACTTTGAAGCATCAAAAAATCGCGAGAAATAATAACATTGTCGGCACGCGGATTGACAATTTTGCCTCGAAGATAAGCCGTTTGTTTTGTGTTCAAATGGCGACAACTTGCAGCCAAAATGGTCAAAACAAACAAAATAATATAGATTTTATGGAGTTGCATTATCATAAATGTTATATCAGATGATACATCAAATTTCGTATAATATTTGAGTGTATATAATATTGAAAGCTTTATATTTTAACAAGCTTATTCACGCATTAGATAAATCAATTATCTTTTAATATCTCTGACGTACAATTTCGTAAAGTAAAATGGCCGCTGACACTGAAACATTGAGCGAATCGGCTTGTCCTTTCATAGGAATATAAACCTGTTTTGTCGCTATTTTTCTTAACTCTTGTGTTAAACCTTTATCTTCTGCGCCTACTGCAATAGCCGTAGGACCGGTAAAATTTTCTTTAAAATATACATTGGCATTTTGTAGTCCGGCTGCATATAACCTAATCTGCTTTTGGCTCAAAAAATCTGTCAATTCTTTCAAATTACAAACAGCGACAGGAATGGAAAACACCATTCCTAAACTGGCTCTGATGACATTGGGGTTATATAAATCCAACTTGGGATTGACCAACACCAATGCATCGGCACCGGCTCCATCCACACTACGTAACATCGCACCGGCATTTCCGGGTTTTTCTATGCCTTCTGCTATTAATATGGATGGATTTTTTGATATCTTTAATCTGTCAATAGCATGCGATTTCATTTTAGCCAAAGCAATTATACCCTCGGTTGAATGTCTGTATGCAATCTTTCTATATACGTTTTTTGAAATTTTATATATTTCAACCTCAAGATTAAATGTCTTTATCAGTTTATAAATTTCATTTTCGGAAAACAATTCCGGATAAAACAAGAGCATTTTAAACTGATAGCCGTTCTTTAAAGCTGCTATAATTTCTCTTCTTCCTTCTATAACGAATTCCTTAAATTCTTTTCGTATGCTTGATTTTTTTTGTAGTTGTAATAAGTATTTAATTTTGGCATTATTTGTGCTGATAATCTCTTGCATATTTCATAATCATTTTTGTGTTGTTTGAAACGTAAAAATAATTAATTACCACTTAATAATCGACTATTTAAGAAAAGATTAACCGGTTTTGAGATATTTTTTTTAAATATTTTTTAAATTTGTTAAAAAAATACATTTATGATTATTGTTTTTCCACAAATTATTGCCAAATCATTTTGCGCCCTTACTATATATCCCTTTATTTTTTTAAAAGAACAACAATCTAAAACCGATGTTGTGTTGCTCAATCATGAATCTATTCACCTGCGGCAACAAAAAGAATTACTTTGGATATTCTTTTTTTTATGGTATGGTATTGAATATGTTTTCCGCCTGATTTATTACCGCAACAGCTATTTGGCTTACCGCAATATTTCCTTTGAGCGGGAAGCTTATCATCATGAATTGGATTTGTCATATAATCAAAAAAGGAAGTTTTTTAGTTTTTTGAAGTATTTATAATCGGTGCCTTCGACACCCCTTCAACTTTCGTTGAGGCACTCAGTCACCAATATCTCTGATTCAAAAATAATCAAATAATTATTTTAAAGTAAACCATCTAAACCGGGAATATTCGGTAAAGCATCGGTTGCTGCTTTTTTTAGCTCAGCTTCTTGAATTTTTCCGGCTTCTTCCAAAGCTTTATTTAAGGCAATAGTCAAATAATCTTCTAACATTTCTTTGTCTTGCATGGCTTCATCGGCAATTTTTAAGTTTTTGAGTACTCTGTTACCGGTTACAGTTACTTTGACCAATCCATTGCCTGCTTCGGCATCGACCAAAATTGTATCCAAACGTTTTCTGGCTTCTTCGACAT
>JALVEJ010000111.1 GCA_027031025.1 Flavobacteriales bacterium
TCACTATCATGGTTTGGATTTTGTCGATGCGGTGATTGAAAAGCTCGACGTCAGTTTTGAAATATCGGATGAAGACTTAAAACGCATTCCGGAGAAGGGCCCTTTTATCACGGTTTCCAATCATCCCTTAGGGGGTGTCGATGGGGTTTTATTGTTAAAAATAATTCTTCAAAAACGTAAAGACTATAAGGTTTTGAGTTCTTTTATCTTAAAAAATGTTCCACAATTAAACGATTATGTTATCAATATACATGCCGCTGATCAAGCAAAAGCCGGTTTAAAAAACGCTCTCACATATTTGTCCGAAGGACATGGTTTGGGATTGTTTCCGGCAGGAGAAGTGTCGACGTATAAAAACGGAAAGTTAGTTGTAGATAAAACTTGGGATAAACAAGTTCTCAAATTACTTTATAAAGCCCAAGTGCCCATTATCCCGGTATATTTTCATGGCAGAAACAGCCGCTTGTTTTATCTCTTGTCGCGTTTACATCCGGTTTTGCGGACGGCGAAATTGCCTTCGGAAGCCATTTCGGATATGAAAAAGAACATCAAAGTCCGCATAGGCAAACCCATTATGCCTAAGACTCAAGCCGGTTTTGCCGATCATAATATGCTGGGAGAATTTATCCGTAAAAAAACTTATATCCTTGCTAAAACTTTTGAAAAAACTTCGATAAAAGACAAAATAAAAATACCCGTTGCAAATGTTCAGTCCAAACAAAAGCCAATCATTGATCCGGTTGAGAAAGAAAAATTACAGGAAGATATCAAGCGTCTAAATGAATTGGATACCAAACTATTCGAAAAAAAAGAATATGTTGCCTATCTGGCTGATGCTAAAGATATGCCAAACTTGTTAAGAGAAATAGGACGCCTCAGGGAAATTACTTTTCGGGAGGTTGGTGAAGGCACCGGCAAAGAATTGGATTTGGATAAATATGACAAATATTACAAGCATTTAATCCTTTGGGATAAAGATAAAAATCAATTGGTTGGGGCGTATCGTATGGGATTGGGGCGTGAGATTTTTGAAAAATACGGCATCAAAGGTTTTTATTTAAGCGAATTGTTTACATTTGACCCCGAACTTTATGAAATGATGAGTCGTTCCATAGAAATGGGAAGGGCTTTTATTGAAAAATCTTATCAACAAAAACCCTTTCCGTTGTTTTTGTTATGGCGTGGTATTGTGCACACCACTTTACGCTATCCTGACCATGAATACTTAATAGGTCCGGTTAGTATCAGCGATAAATTTTCGCATTTTTCAAAATCTTTGATTATCGAATTTATGAAATCATATTTTTATGATGCTTATACGGCACAATTTGTTCGACCTAATAAGGCTTTTAAAGTAAAACTTAAAGAAGAAGACAAAGCTTTTATTTTTGAAACAGCCGGTGATAATTTAACGAAGTTTGATAAATTGATTGATGAATTGGAACCGCAAAATTTAAAAATTCCGGTCCTGCTCAAAAAATATATTAAGCAAAATGCCCGCCTGATTGCTTTTAATGTCGATCCGGCGTTTAACAATGCTATTGACGGCTTGATGTATATCAAAATTAGTGACTTGCCCGAGGAAACCGTCAAACCGGTTTTAGAAGAATTTGAAGCACAGTTTAAAGAAAAAGCTTAAAATTTTAATCCGACCACATATCCCGAATGGTTGCGAACATTAAAGACGCTGCCGTCTTCAAAGATGAGATATTGCCCTTTGATGCCGGTGAGTTTACCTTCAAATTCCGGTGTTTTGTTGAGGTTGACGCTTTTTACTTTTTCGGGGTGTTTGATAACAGGATAGGCTATTTGGACCGGTTGAGGATTTTCTATCCAATAGGATAACAACTCATCATTTAAGTGTTCTTTAATTTGCGCTCTGACTTCCAAAATATCTTTATCGCTTTGCACGCCTTTGAGCATTTTTTGCCAGCCGGTTTTGTCGGTTATGTGTTGTTTAATCAAGACTTCGGCTTGTCCGGCTAAATAGCGGTTGGGCGTTTCCAATATGGGCAAAGCTTCATCAGCACCTTGGTCAATCCAGCGATACGGCACTTGTGATTTTCGGGTTACACCAACTTTAACATCGCTTGTTTTAGCTAGATAAACAATATGCGGTTGTAACTGCACGCTTTGTTCAAAAGTCAAATTACGATCTTCAATACCCAAATGCGCCCGGCTCAACTCCGGTTTCATAACCCAATCACCCGCTTGCGGACTTTCAAAATAACAGCTTTTGCACATACCTTGTGCAAATATGGGCAAATCCCGACCACAGCTCAAACACTGGTAGTTTTCGAAATTGATTATTAAATTCTTGTCTAACAAATTGTTTAAAATAATAAAATCGTCTTCCGCATCGAGATAATAAGTGACCGGTTCGGTCAGCTCTGTTGGCATGCGTTTGAGTAAACTTTTGTAATGCATTTTTGTTAAAAATTGGGGAAAGGCATTGAACATTCTTTGATGATAATCAAAAATCGTTTCGAAATAACCGGATTAAAAATCATTTTTTTACTTGTGTTGAAAAACCAATTCGGCATTAAAACCGACCTCAGTCCAAGTTTTACTAACCCCATCTTCACCTTTATGTTTATCAAAACAAGCTTCATGAAATTGTTCAAAAGCAGTGTGGGCTTCAAAATCTTTGAGCAAATCAATAGAACCGTTTAATGTAATTTTTCCTGACTTTTCATCAATTTGTAGTTGCACCGGCACTGTTTTTTCATGTGCATTCATATTGATGGTCATCAAGGCCGATTGGTTGTCCGGATTTATTTTTTCTATCCTTGCATAAATGTTTTGAGTGTCTGTCATGTTTTCAAACAGTTTGGAAATCAATTTTTTATCTCTACTTTCGTTGTTTGAAAAAATAGAATAAATATTGATTGCCGCTTGCGCATTTTGCAAAGCGGTTTGTAAGTCGGTAGCTGGCTTGACGCCTTTAATTTTAAAAGTTTTGAAAACACCTTTGACGGGGATCTTTCCCGTGGTTTTGTATCCCGTCCAATGAATAGACGAGGCATCTTCATTTAAAATCCATTGGGTTGTTTGTAATTTTTCGGTTGTTTGAGGCTGCTTTTCCGTCGTCTTTTTTGATTCATTTTGACAGGACAAAAGTAGCATGACGGCTAACAATAATGTGCTTAAAGTTTTCATCGCATAAAATTTTACCCAAATTTAATACTTAGTTTAATTAATTGACGATATTACCATAAATTATTTTTATCTAAAAAAACTAAATGATAAAAAAACTATTCGGTTAATTTTTTCAGGCGTTCTTTGAGCATGGCTATTTTTTCCAAAGCATCCGCTTCTTTTTTTCGCTCCATAGCTACAACTTTTTCGGGGGCGTTGTTGACAAAACGTTCGTTGCTCAATTTCTTTTGAACACTTTGTAAAAAGCCCTTGGTATAAGTTAGTTCTTTTTGGAGTTTTTGGATTTCTTCCTCAGGATTAACTAAGCCTTCAAGCGGTACGAAATATTCGTTAAAGTC
>JALVEJ010000112.1 GCA_027031025.1 Flavobacteriales bacterium
TTCACACTTTATCTTAATGTTACCGGTTTTAGGCTATAAATCTGCCACTGATTCAATTCAATATATGATTGGTTTTGGATTGGGTATTGTCAGCGCAATGATTATCTATGCCTTATTTATCGATAAGATTTCCGGTTCAAAACATGATTACCATAGCCAAAAAATCATTTGGTTACAATATATTGGTGCCTTGTTTGCTTTTGCCATAGGAATTTATTGGATAATTTTAAGTTAAATGAAAGCGCTTTGTATATATAATCCCAATGCCGGTAGTGGTAAAGCACTTAAACAACTACCTGAAATTATGAGGCTTTTTAAAAAATATGGTATTCATGCGGATATCCTTTTAACGCAATATGCGCATCACGGAACAAAATTGATAAAAGATGCTGATTTATCAAGCTTTGACGCCTTGATTGTGGCGGGTGGTGACGGTAGTTTTTTTGATGTGCTCAATGCGTTTATGCATAAAAACCAACCGCTTCCAATAGGCTTGATACCGGTTGGCACGGGTAATTCGTTATCCAAAGATATTGCTTCATCTGCCGAGAGTATGGAAAAATTTGTCAAAATTATTACAGATGGCCATCTTAAAGCATTCGATATAGGAAAAGTATCGGGCCAAAACAAGACTTTTTATTTTGCCAATATGACCGGTTTCGGTTTTACCACCGATGTTACTTTAACCGGAATTAAATATAAATTTTTAGGAGATTTTGCTTATACATTGGGAGTTATTCTCAATACCATTAAACTCAAATCTTTTCCTTTGCAAATGCATATCAAAGGGAATATTTATGACATGCAAAATACTTTTGTAGCGGTTTCCAATTCCAGATATGCGGGTGGCAAAATGTTGGTTGCCCCAAAGGCAAAAGTTGATGACGGTTTACTGGATATTATTGTGGTTAATAAAGTTAGTCGTTGGCAACTGCTTAAAACCTTTCCTAAAATTTTTGACGGTTCTTATATCAATTCGCCTTTTGTAGAATACTATCAAGCTTCGGAAGTTTCATTTACAACCAGCCTGCAAAAAATGTTGTCTCCTGATGGAGAAATCATGGAAGCCTTACCTGTTAAAATCAGTATTTTGCCAAGAGTTATAAATTTATTTATAGAAGAAATGATGTTGTAAATCAACTATTTAGCTCTTTCCAAAGCAAGTCTTTTAAGTTGTCAAGATTTTTACCGGTATAGGAAGAAATAAATATGTGGGGAATATCTTTCGGTAAATCTTTTTTGATTTCAGCTTCCAATTCATCATCTAACAAATCAGCTTTTGAAATGGCTAAAATCCTTTTTTTATCGAGAAGTTCCGGATTATATTTTTTCAATTCGTTTAATAAAATTTGATATTCTTTACCTATATCATCGGCATCGGCAGGTATTAAAAAGAGGAGATTGGAATTGCGTTCAATATGTCTTAAAAAATAATGTCCCAAGCCTTTGCCTTCGGCGGCGCCTTCAATAATTCCGGGAATATCAGCCATTACGAAAGATCGACCGTCACGATAGGAAACGATTCCTAAATTGGGTTTTAAAGTTGTAAAAGGGTAATCAGCAATTTTTGGCTTGGCTGCTGTCAATTTGCTTAAAAGAGTTGATTTTCCGGCATTGGGAAATCCTACCAAACCGACATCGGCTAATAATTTCAGTTCTAGTGTCAGATTGCGTTCCACACCGGGCAATCCGGGTTGGGCGTACCGGGGCGTTTGATTGGTTGCCGATTTAAAATGCCAGTTGCCTTTACCGCCTTTGCCACCTTCGGCCACAATGATTTCTTGCCCGTCTTCGGTTATTTCTCCAATGATTTCGCCGGTATCGGTATCTTTAATGACGGTACCGAGCGGTACTTCAATGATAACATCCTCACCATCTTTACCGGTGGCTCGTTGACGACTGCCATCACCGCCTTTTTCGGCTTTAAAATGTTGTTTGAATTTTAAATGGTAAAGCGTCCAATAATCTTTATTGCCTTTGATAATGATATGACCGCCCCGTCCACCGTCGCCACCATCTGGTCCGCCTTTGGGAATATATTTTTCGCGGCGCAAATGTGCAGAACCTTTTCCACCATGCCCCGATTTGACATGAATTTTGATATAATCGGTAAAATTACCTTCGGTCATGTTGTGTTTTATTGGGCTTTTTCACGCAATTTGATATTGCTGATAACATCCAGTAAACGTTGATTGACTTCTTCTATACTTCCTACGCCGTTTACTTGGTGATATTTGCCTTGTTTTTGGTAATAATCTTTAACCGGTTCGGTTTTTGCATGATATAAATGTAACCGGTGTTTGATGGTTTCTTCATTGTCATCGGATCGTCCACTGGTTTTACCGCGTTCCAACAAACGTTTTATCAACCGTTCTTCGGGGACTTCCAAAGCAATTAAGGCATCGATGATTAAATCTTTTTCTGCCATTAATTTGTCTAAAAATTCGGCTTGTCGAACGGTTCGTGGAAATCCGTCAAAAATAATACCTTTAATATCGGGGTCTGAAATGATTTCTTTTATCATATCTATGGTGATTTCATCCGGTACCAAATCGCCTTTTTGGATATATGCTTTGGCTTTTTTGCCCAGTGGAGTTTCATTTTTGATATGATGTCTAAACATGTCACCTGTGGCAATATAAGTCAAGCCCAATTTATCTTTTAAGATTTTTGCTTGTGTGCCTTTTCCGGCTCCGGGTGGTCCAAATAATATGAAATCAATCATTTTTTCGTTTTTCTTTTCGTTTTTAAGTTTATATATTTCAGGTAAATTTCTTCCTAATTCGTCATAATCCAAACCATAGCCGACAATAAATTCATTAGGAATTTCCATTCCGACAAAATCTATTTCATAGCTTTTGGTGTAAGCTTTTGGTTTGTAAAATAAGCTGGCAATTTTTAAATCTGCCGGTTGTTTGGCTTGTAATTCTTGAATAATTTTTTCCAAAGTATTACCGGTATCGACAATATCTTCTAAAACAACCACCTTTTTATCTTTGATTTGTTTGGCATCCAAGTCGACTAAAATTTTAACTTCTCCGGTAGAACCGGTGCCTTCATAAGATTTTAGGCGGTAAAATTCGAAAATGGCATCTTTGTTATACACTTTGGCCAAATCGGCGGCAAAAATAAAAGAACCTTTTAATACGACTACAAAAACAACGGGGGTATCGCCAGCGTAAGCTTCTATTTGTTTAGCTACGTTTGACACAGCCCGAGCAATCTTGTCCCTATCAATATAAGGTTCAAAAATTTTGTCGTGAAGTTGTATGGTTTTCATCTTATTTTTTGCAAAATGCAAAAGTAAGGTATTATTTATAAACAATCAAAATTATTTTCGGGCTAATTTTTAGAAAAAAAATACTATTTTTACAACCTCTTACATTTAATTTAAACCAGTTATTTAATCCAAAGAAGAGCTTTATGAGAAAACTATTCCTTTTTATAGCTGTGCTAATGATTAATATCAACTTACATGCACAAAAAAAATCTTATCGAAAAATTTGGGAATCTTTATTAAAAAATCACAGGGAAGAAGCAGCTTCAATAGCAAAAAAAATAAAACCTGATGAGGCTGATACAGAGGGCTTGGTCTTAAAAATACTGACCAAAATAGAAAATGGCGGGTTTACCGGTGATAACAATTTTTTGAATGAATTGGTCAAACATAAGGATTTTGAATATTATTTATACGCTTTATTGAATGAAGGTTATGTATTAGGTAATCCTAAAAATCAGGATTTTAATAAATTTATTACCAAGCGTACAAAATTTTTATACAACCAAACTTATAGTATACCTGAAATGCAGGACATTATCCATTATCGCAATACGGCTTTAGCTAAACTTTTAAAAGAGCCCGGTTATGAAAAATACGCATCGGATATTAATTCCATTACCGACTGGCAGTTTTTAGGCGTATTTGAAAACTTAAATAAAAGCGGTATTAACACCGTCTATCCGCCTGAAATAAAAGCTTTTAGCAAGAATGGTTATAATGCTAATAGTAACGGGATTATCAATTGGTACAAAGCGCCCGTATCAAAAGGCGATCCGTTTATGTTTTTCTTAAATCATGCTGAATACGGCAATGGCATTAATTATGCGCAAACATTTATGCAGAATGACCAAGCGCAAGATATTTATTTACATATTGGTATCGGACAAGCCACGAAGCTTTGGCTCGACGATGTTTTGGTCTTTGAAAAAGATGAAAACCGGGTTTCGGAAATGGGTGCTTATACCGTTAAAGTCCACTTACCTGCCGGTACCCACCGGTTATTGTTTAAAGTTAACAATACGGATGTTTCTTATTTTTATCTGAAAATAACCGATGAGCAGGAACAAGCGGTGAAAAATATTAAAATATCATCAACTTATCGTCCGTATTTAAAAGCTACCGAAGCACAAATCAAACCGGTAAATATTCCCAATAAATTCGAGGCTTTCTTTGAAGATAAAGTCGCTAAGCATCCTGATGATTATTTCTATAATTATTGCTTGGTACAAACCTATTTGCGAAATGAAAAAGAGAAAAAGGCCGAAAAAATCATTGATAAATTTGCTAAAAAATTTCCGGAAAGTTCTTGGGTAAAGATTTTTCAAGTCGTGGTGAAAATACTGGAAGACAATAATGAAAAGGCAGAAGAAATCAAAAAAAATATTGAAAATACCGACAAAACATATTATTGGACTTTACTGCAAAAATTAAAGAAAGTCAATAAATTGTTAAAAAAAGATTTAGATGAATTCAATCAAGAATTGGATGAAATAAAACAAAAAGTTAAAATTCCGAATATTCCTCCTACTTGTGATTTAATTAAAGCTATCCGGGAACAAGATCAAGAAAAAATGAAAACCATAACCAAACAATTGATTAAGGTTGCGGAAGATTTGGAAATACCCAAGCTTATTGACACATATGCCGGGGTATATAACAGAATCTTTAAAGACGATGAATATACCATACAAGTTTATGAAAAAGCCCGGAAAAAATTTTTACATCCAAGTCTTGCCGGTTCATTAAGTTACTTGTATGAAAAAAAGGGTGAACACGACAAAGCTCTCAACATCTTCAAAGAACTGTTAAACTATCTGCCGGAATCTAATGATATACTCATCACTTTGGTTAATAAACTTATTGATTTACAACGATATAAAGAAGCTTTACCTTATGTTGATCAAGCTTTGAAAAATTTTCCGGATTCTTTCCTTTTTATGAAAAAGAAAGGTTTTTTGCTGCAACAATTAGGGCAAAAAAAGGAAGCGCTTAAATGGTATAAAAAATCTTTGTCGCACAACAGCGCCGATTTTGATTTGCGAAAAACTATCAACGACTTGGAAAATGTCAAAAATCCTCTCAAAAAAGTTCTACTCGACGACCCTTATGAATATATCAAAAACAATCGCGGCAAAATTAAAAAGAACAATTACGGTATCAATATCTTACTGGATGACTACAGCATTTTACTTTATAATGAAGGCGCTCACACCAATCATAATATAATGATATATGAAATAACATCTGAAAAAGGTATTGAAGATTTAAAAGAATATAATTTGGGTTTGTCAGGTGATTATGAAGTGATTAAGTCCGAAATTGTCAAACCCGACGGCAGTATTGTGCCGGCAGAACGTTCGGGCTCTTATTTGGTTTTTAACAGTTTAAGTGTAGGGGATGTTATTCTGACGGAATACGAAGTCAATTATACTTCAACAGGTCGTTTTTATAAAGATTTGACCAAACAATTCCGTTTTGACACTTACTCCCCTTCTTTGGAAACAAATTTTAGGATTATAGCACCCAAAAACAAAAAAATACACTATACGGTTACCGGAGGTAAAGTTAATTTTAATAAAAAAAACATGGGTAAATATACTTTATACCACTGGTACGACAAAATGTTGAAAGGTTTACCCCCGAGTGAGGATTTTATGCCTCCTTTAATTGATGTAGCACGTGTGGTGCATGTCAGCACAATCGATTCTTGGGACGAAATAGCCAAATGGTATGCCGATTTGTCGCGCTGGTCAATCAAATATGATAAAACGGTTAATCAAACTTTTGACAAAATTTTTCCCGAGGGTTATAAAAATCTGTCTGAAAATGAACGTGCCAAGAAAATCTATGATTATATGGCAGCCAACCTAACTTATAGTTTTGTTGACTTTAAACAAAGTGGATTTATCCCACAAAAACCTTCTAAAACATTGGAATCAAAATTGGGAGATTGTAAAGATTTTTCAACATTATTTCTTACTTTGGGCAGAAAAGCCGGCTTAAAGGTTAATTTGGTCTTAGTCAACACAGCAGACAATGGCAAAAACAGCGATGTATTACCGGCCATTAATTTTAATCATTGTATTGCAAAAGTAGATATTGACGGCGTAGGGCACTATTTGGAATTGACCGATAAAGATTTGCCATTTAATTCGGAAACAATAAGTTTGTATGGCGCCAATGCGTTGGAAATACCCTATAAAAAAGACGAACCGGTTAAACAAGGTTTGATTCAAATTTATCAAAATCATGCCATTCCGGCTGTCTACCAGTCCGATGTTGTTTATACTATCTATCCCGATAAGCAAATTCTTGATATTACACTTACAGGTAAAGGAGAGCGTGCAGCATTTCTACATGATTTACTCAATCAAAAAAGTGATATCAAACTTAAAAAGGATATCATTAAAACATTTGAAGATATGGATCAATTAGATTTGGATTTAATTTCCTATAAAATCGTAGATAATGACCGGACACATGATACGGCGCAATTAGAAGCCAAATTTAAAGTTCAAAACAAGATGCAAAAATTAGGTAAATCTCAATTTTTTAAATTACCATTACAACTGAAATCATATACGCAAAACATTATCAATAATGAAACACGGTATTATCCTATTAAGTATATTTTTTATGAAAACACTAAAAAATATGTATCACATTATACCATAGAATTAAAAAACGGTAAAAAGTTTAATGAAATACCAGATAATGAAGAATTTACATTTCAAAAGCATCATTATACGGCTTCATATAAAAAGCTATCAGATGCCAAATTGGAAGTAACCATAACAGCAGATACTTCATTTGATGATATTATGCCAAAAGATTATCCGGACTTTAAACAATATGTCAAATCGGTCTTGGAAGTATTTGATGCTTTAATTAGTTTTAAGTAAACACCAGTGTCCTGTCAAGCATATTATATTATCATAAGTGAGCAAATGCTTAACAAAATAAATTGACACAAAAAATGTTCTGTTAGTAGCAGTGTTTTACAAATGAACACACTATTATAATAAACTCATATCAATACTTCTTTTGTTTTTGTGAAAGATGTAGTTAATCATACAATTAAACCTTAGTAGAATAAAAATTTTTACAAATGTATGTTCCCCAATATTTCAGGATAGCGTCAAAATTCTTCACTTTCTTTTTTTAAGATATATCTATATTGAAAAATGATGTTTTATTATTTGCTTGCAAACATCTTGACGTCTTTATCGGTGATTTCATTACCGCCTAAAATCATCAAGCGTTCTACCACATTACGTAATTCGCGAATATTGCCGGTCCAGTCGTAATCTTGTAACATTTTAATGGCTTTTTCACTAAATTTTTTGACCGGCATATTTTGTTCGGCGGCTATTTTTTTAGTAAAATGCTCAATCAACAGCGGAATATCTTCGCGGCGTTCATTAAGCGAAGGCACTTCAATTAAGATCACCGCCAATCGGTGGTATAAATCTTCTCTAAACCGCCCTTCTGCAATTTCTTTTTTTAAATCTTTATTAGTAGCGGCAATCACCCTTACATCTACTTTGATATCTTTATCACTTCCTACTCGGTTAATCCGGTTTTCTTGTAAGGCTCGCAACACTTTTGCCTGTGCCGACAAGCTCATATCCCCTACTTCATCAAGGAACAGGGTGCCACCGTTAGCTTGTTCAAACTTACCTTTTTTATCTTTATAAGCCCCTGTAAAAGAACCTTTTACATGACCAAACAAAACACTTTCGATCAATTCGGAAGGAATGGCTGCACAATTTACCTCTACCATAGGACCTTTGTTTCGTTTGCTTTTTTGATGAATCCAATGAGCAACCAATTCTTTCCCGCTTCCGTTACTTCCGGTTATTAATACACGGGCATCGGTCGGGGCAACTTTTTCAATAACCTCTTTTATGCGTTGTATTTTATCCGACTTGCCAATCATTTCATATTTCTTGCTCACTCTTTTTTTCAGTTGCTTGTTTTCTACTACCAATTCTTTGTGTTCCAATGCATTTCTTACGGAAGTCATCAAGCGGTTTAAATCCGGTGGTTTCGGTATATAATCAAAAGCGCCAAGTCGCATACTATCAACAGCTGTATCGATATCACCATGTCCCGAAATCATCACAAAAGTTGTTTCGGGTTTTATTTTTTTACTTTCTTCCAAAACTTCAATACCGTCTTTTTTCGGCATTTTTATATCGCATAATACCAAATCATAATCGTTTTGTTTAATTTTTTCCAGCCCTTCTACCCCATCTTCGGCTTCCTCTATTTGGTAAGTTTTATCCATTTGCTCCAAGATGCGTTTTAAAACGCGTCTAATAGCCGCTTCGTCTTCGATAATTAATATTTTCTTCATTTTTTATGGGTTTTTCAACAATAATAAATCTTCGTAAAAACTTATGGCAAATATAATATTTTTATAGTATTAACTGACATTGTTCAAGTTTGATATTATGGTAAACTAACCAATTTTAGCGTATCTAAATGTAAACGTTCTTTGGTCCATTTATAAAAAGTTTTTTCTAAACGACGGCGTTTATATCGTGGCAATTTCTCCCATTTTACTAAAAACACAGGTAAAGTGTCATGTTTTTTAAAATCAGTATTAACCAGCTGCCCGGCACTCAGTTCTTTAATATCGGGGAAAATGGTTTTAGCTTCTTTTGAAAATTGGTCAAATGGCAACCGGCTTTGTTCTTTTTGTTGTTTGAGTTTTACTAATTCCGCCGTTAAACGTTTTATTTGTGCATCTTTATTTTTGATAGTTTCTTTGTTTTCTTTAAATAACTTGTCTAATATTTGTTGCTTGAGTTTTTCCGATAAGTTTTGTTCAATTTCACGTGTATTATCAGCCGATTGGTAGATTCTTAAAACAGCATCTTTAAAGTCCGGATGATTCTGCAAACGGCTTTGCCATTGTTCAATGGTTTCATTTGGAACAATTTCGCCCATTAAATAAACTGCTACTTCTTTAGATTGCGGATTAATCTGCGTTTTGATAATCTGCGCACCTTCATATTTGATATGTTTTTCGACAAAGGATGCAGCCGAACGTTTAAAAATTTCTTCGTTATACATTTTTATAAATGACATAATACTGGGAATCATCACCAAAACGGCTAAAACATAAATAAAACGACTGATACGACGTCTTTTGGCAGAGTTGAGATAATGTGCAACAGGAAAATGTAAATATTTGATAATCAAGAAGGTTGCCAGAGAAATAAAAAACGAATTAATCAATAGTAAATACATTGCTCCAGAAAAAAAGTGCATATTACCCGTTGCCAAACCAAAACCGGCTGTGCACAACGGCGGCATCAAGGCGGTTGCGATAGCGACCCCGCTAATTACGTTAAAAAAACCTTTTTTTGTTAAGGCAACAATACCGGCAAGTCCTCCGAAAAATGCAATCATAACATCAAAAAATGTCGGAGATGTGCGAGCTAACAATTCACTGGATTCGTAAGCTAAGGGCGAAATTTTAAAATAAATAAATGAGGTTAGTATGCTCAAAGTCACCATAACCAGAAAATTGATGCCCGACTTTTTAAATGTATCGATATCATTGGTGCCGATGGCAAAACCGGCGCCCATAATAGGTCCCATTAATGGAGAGATAAGCATCGCACCAATTACAACCGGTGTTGAATTGGCATTTAAACCAACTGAAGCAATCATTACTGAAAAAATCAATAGCCAAGCAGTATGTCCTCGAAAAGGAATATTTTCAAGAATGATTTGTCGGGTAAAGTCTTTATCGCTATTTTTTCTGATATTAAACAGTTCTTTGACAAAATCGATAGCAACTTGCCAAAATTCTTTAAATTCCTGTTTGACGACTTTTTCTTTTTCCTGGATAAGAGCTTCTTCTAAATTATCATTTGGCTTTTTTGTTTCCATATAGTTGCAGGCTTCGAAACAAATATACAATTTTTTTTAAGATACGTTTTAATGCAATCCGGTTTCAAATCATAAAAAAATCTGCCTTTAACGGCAGATTTGTAAGTTTAGGAAAATAAATCGTGTATTTTTTCAAAAAAAGATTTTTCCGATTTACCCGGATTGGGTTGAAAATTAGGATGCGTAAAATGCTTTTTAAAAAATTCTTTCTGGTCTTTATCTAATTTTTTCGGCACCCAAACATTGACATTGATCAACAAATCTCCAACGCCATAGCCATCAATATCTGGAACGCCTTTATTTTTTAAACGTAAAATTTTTCCAGATTGCGTACCGGGTTCCAGGTGCAATTTAATTTTTCCGGAAGGTGTATCAATTATTTTATCAGTTCCTAAAACTGCTTCGGGTATGCTGACATATAAATCATAATGTAAATTGTTGCCTTCACGTTTAAATTTTTCGTCACTTTGTTCAACCAATTGCACGATTAAATCGCCGGGAACACCATTGACTGTGGGTGCTTCATTACCTTTTCCTCCTACTCTCAGTTGTACGCCATTGCGCACCCCTTTGGGCAATTTGATACTCACGATATCTTCTTTGAGAATCATGCCGTTGGCATCGGAACCATGTCCGCGTGATTTTAATACTTGTCCGGTGCCACCGCAAACATTACAAGTTCCTGTTGTTTGCATTTTACCAAAAATAGTATTGGTTACACGGGTTATTTTACCGCTTCCGCCGCATTGATGACAAGTTTGATAAGTGGTACCGGGCGCTTTAACTTTACGTTTTATTTTTATTTTCTTTTCTCCACCTTTTATAATATCTTCAAGGGTAATTTTGAGCTTAACGCGTAAGTCGGTACCACGCACTTGCGGCGCACTACGACGACGATAGGTTCTTCCTTGTGACGCACCGAATCCTCCTCCGAAAATGTCACCGAATATATCACCAAATTGGGCAAAAATATCTTCCATATTCATGTGGTGACCACCGCCATAGCCGCCAGCGCCTTCAAATGCGCGATGACCAAATTGGTCATAACGTGCTTTTTTGTCAGGATCGGACAAAATTTCATAAGCTTCGGCAGCTTCTTTAAATTTTTCTTCCGCCTGTTTATCACCCGGGTTTTTATCAGGATGATATTCAATGGCTTTTTTTCGATAAGCTCTTTTGATTTCTGCGGCTGTGGCTGTTCTGCTAACCCCCAAAATTTCGTAATAATCTCTTTTCATTTGTGTATTGGTTTGTTTACAACAAAACTGCCATTGAAGCAGAATGAATCAATGACAGCTTTTATATTTCTTTGAATTACAACGTGTTATCTTCCTGTTACAACTTTTGGAAAACGAATGTTTTTAGGCCCTAATTGGTAACCTTTTTCTACAACATCGACAATTTTATCTTTCATCTCTTCGTCTTCGACCGGCACTTGTGCAATAGCTTCGTGAATTTCAGGGTCAAAACTATCACCTTTTTGCACTTCTATATGTTTTAAACCTTCTTTTTCTAAGGTTTTCTTTAATTTATCATAAATCAAACTGACACCTTTTACCATTTCATCTTCTTTATTTTTTTTCATTTCGGCAATAGCACGTTCAAAATCATCTAAAATTGGCAATAAGTTTTTGATAACCTTTTCAGAAGCCGTTTCAAAAAGTTCCAGTTTTTCTTTGGCTGTTCGTTTTCTAAAATTTTCAAATTCGGCATACAAACGCAAATACTTATCTTTCTCATCTTTAAGCATTTGTTCTAATTCGGCTTTGGTAGGGCTGTGTTTTTTTGACATATTTTTTTTGGGCTTTTCAGCCGTTTTTTGCTTTTCTTTTTGTTGGATTTCCGTATCTTGTTGTTTATGATGTTCTTTTTTTTCTTTTTTTTTTTGCTTATT
>JALVEJ010000113.1 GCA_027031025.1 Flavobacteriales bacterium
AACCAAATCGTCATCTTCATAAACAATATTGAGTGGAATATTTTCCGGAACCAATAAATTTTCATAAGGGGCATAAGGCAACACAATTTTAATTTCGTCAAGCGGCTTGACTTTGTAATTGGGTTTTACCGGTTTGCCATTGACTAATACGCCGCCGGCTTTGGCGACATTTTGAATCCGGTTACGGGTTAGATTTTCAATTTTATCGGTTAAATACCGGTCGATACGAACACTTCCTTGTCCTTTGTCAACGGTAAACGAAAAGTGTTCAAAGAGCTTGTCTTCTTCCGGTAATTGGTTATTTTCCGAGGACATCGTCTAATGTTTTTTGAATTTTAGCATCCGGTTTTTGGGTGTCTGATGATTCAGATTGGTTATCATTTTGTTCTTCGTCAACAGCCCGTTTGCCATCGCCGATGATTAAATTAATCACAGAATTTTTAGGGATTTTGGAACCGGTTTTTAAGGTATCTTTTTGATGAATGGCTTTTAAAACTATTTCGGCAAAATAAGGTTGCGTTGTGATTTTACCTACTTTTAAACCCGATGCTTTCAGTAAACTCAAAGCTTGTCGTCGCGATTTCCCGACAATTGCCGGAAACGAAACTTTGGCAAAAGCATTATTGTTGATTTTGACATATATTTTTCGCCCGACTTTTACTTTATCATTTTTACGAGGATTTTGTTCTACTATTGCATATTTTTTATATTTCGGATTGTAATCGACCGTGTCAATAATAACAATTTGCATCTGTCTGTCTTCTAAAATTTTTTTGGCTTGTTCATATGATTTATTGGTCAAATCAGGAACCAAGTGGTAATCGTTGTGATGGGTGTAGCTATCAAGGTATAATTTAAGTCCGAATACAATTAACAGCAATAAAATAATGGCAGCAACCAAGTTTTTTAAAAAGATTTTGCTTGTAAGAAATTTTAATAAGTCCATAAAGTTGATTTGGATATATGTAGCACAAAGTTAGTGAAAATTGCGTAATTGAGGAAATAAGATAAATTAGGTCTTCAAATAAGCATTACTTATAATCACGGGCGCCAAAAATTGCCGAACCGACACGGATTAAATTACTGCCGTTAGCAATAGCGATAGGATAATCGCCACTCATTCCCATGGATAGATATTGGAATTCAGGGAATTGTAAACGATAAGTTTCATAAAGCCTATACAAAGTTGCAAACTCATTCGCCACTTGCTGTTTATCCGGCGTATTGGTTGCCATGCCCATCAAACCGAGAATTTTGATATTAGGAAATATGCCTTGCTGATATTGTTGTATAATTTCTGCTAACAAAGTTTCATTCATGCCGAATTTTGTTTCTTCGCTGGCTATTTTTATCTGTAATAAAATATTAAGAACTTTATCATGTTTACGGGCTTGTTTGTCAATTTCTTTGACCAATTTTATATTGTCAACGCTGTGAATTAAATACACAAATTCAGCAATATATTTGACTTTATTCCTTTGCAAATGACCAATCATATGCCATTTGATATCGGCCGGTAGTTGGGGTTGTTTGTTGACGAGTTCTTGCACTTTGTTTTCGCCGAAATGTCTTTGACCGCAGTCGTAAGCGATTTGAATGTCAGCTACCGGTTTGGTTTTGGAAACCGCCACCAAAGTTACATCTTCGGGAATACTTTCTTTGATTTTTTGTATGTTTTGACAAATGTTGTTCATATTTGGTATACTGATTATTTGATGAATTGGGTATTTGAATACCGGTGACTTCGGCACACTGTTCCCCCAATGGCTATCGGGGGAACAGCACTCAGTCACCTTTGTATAGAAACACTCAGCCACCTTTGATGCTGCTTCATGGAAATTTCTCTTTACTCGTAAGACGTAGCGACCTTTATTTTTGTCAAGTAGGTCACTGAGTGATACTGATGTTCATCGATATCGTATCGAAGTGACCGGTGTTTTACTTTATATTTTTTATGCATTCTAAATTTCATAAATGAATAAGCCTTTAAGTAGTCGTGGTTCAAGATACAGACTTTTATATGGGACTTTAATATTTTGTTTTATAGCTTTTTCTATTTCATCAAAATCCATGGGGCGAATGATAAAGCCGAATTTGCAATTGCCTTTATTTAATTGATTTTCAACACATTTTGCGCTTCGTTTGCCGTCACAAAATTTAAATTCATTGTAATTGATTAAGCTTTGATTTTCTGTTATTTCGGGTAAAATATATTTTTCAAAGATAAAGGAGTCTGGTAGATGGGAGTCTATATGATCTTTTGGAGTTAATTGATACTTTCCGTCCAGGGCATATAATAAGATTTCTCCTTTTTGAGGCAAATCGTAATCGTCAATTTGAATAAAATAAAAATGCTTTTTGAGAACCTCCAAAATTTCTTCGGTTGTTTTAGGATAGTCAACCGGTAAGCCTTTTTTGTATTCGTGTATTTTTACTTGGTTTTGAGAAATTAAAAAAGCCGGAAAAAAATTGAACGCTTCCTGTCCGGAAAAGATACGTTTGCCTTTTTCCAAATTTTCTTTATAAATATTATGTAATGCGTCAAAATTATTATTGTCATCAATTATATAAAATTGCTCCGAATGCTTATAACTTTCCTTTATAGTGTTAATGTCATCCGGGTCAAGTACTTGCCATACTTCATGGCTATAACCATTGGTGCGTGTGAATTCGTAAAGTGGAATTTTCGATTTATATTTTTCAATAATAGTGTCGATATCTTCTAAATCTTTATGGATTACGGTTATTGGTTTTGAAATAAATCTTATATGACTAACAAGTTGCGTCTTTTCCAAAACTGCACTGGGAAGCGATTTTTCAATTTTATGAATGTTGCCGTTTTCAAATTCGCTATGCGGGATTTGTCCGACGATACCACAAAATTCATTTCTTTCATTATCGGTAATACAATATATATAAAATCCGGGGTTCTCATCGGTTTGGATAATCCGGTTTCTTTTAAATTTTTGAAACTGTCTTCTAATGGCTTTATATTTTTTTACCCCTTCCAAACGTTTAATGTACGGCTTGTAAAAAATATTATTAAACGAATACGGATTGCGACGAATAATACTATTGATATCACTCGGACTCAATTCGCAATCGTCTTCCGTCGGGAAAATACAAACTTTGTTTCGCAATGGATGGGTGATGATAATAGGTAATACTTGTGCCATTTCTTTTGGTTATTTGGTGATATGGTTATTTGATGATATGAGGAATTGAGGATTTATTTCATTTCAGATGTCAGATGTCAGATTTCAGATTTTTTTAAACCATCAAGACATTAAGGTCATTAAGTTTTTTTTACTTTTGTGTTCTTATGTGTCTTATGTGGTTTTATTCATTTCAGATTTCGGATTTTTTTAAACCATCAAGACATTAAGGTCATTAAGTTTTTTTCTTTTGTGTTCTTATGTGTCTTTTGTGGT
>JALVEJ010000114.1 GCA_027031025.1 Flavobacteriales bacterium
TACTCAATATGTTCAACGTGCAAAACAGCATCTCCAATATGTGGATACGCGATATATACAGCAAAAAAGTTTACCGAGTCAAAAACTACTTAACCGGCAGGTTGTTTAATGTAAAGCTTCGGATACAGATATAGTAAGTAAGCAATTATTTTCCAAAGCGACCGTATTCAATTCCTTCTGAGTATGGTACTTTGATGCCTTTTTCATGTAAAGCTTTCTTTAAAACTTCGTGCGATTTAAAAGTAACTTCCCAATAATCATCCGGTTTGACATAAGGACGCACCATCACCAAAAGACTATGCGAATCAAAATCTGCAATGCCTATTTCAACCGGTGGATTCTGTAAAACTTTTGGCACTTTATAAATGGCATCCAGTAATATTTTTTGAACGTCGTTCCAGTTTTCTTCATAAGGAATATGCACATCAATTTCTAAACGAATTACACCTTTTTCGGAATAGTTTGTAACAATGTCATCGGTGATTTTTGAATTTGGAACAATCAAAACTTTTTTGCCGGGTGTCACCACTTTGGTATTAAAAATCATAATTTCTTCTACACGACCAAACTTGTCACCAAGCTGAATCCAATCACCAACTTTGTAAGGTTTTAAAGTTAAAATAAGTAAACCGGAAGCAAAATTTCCCAAACTGCCTTGCAACGACATCCCAACGGCAAACCCAACAGCAGCCACCAACGCCACCAAACCGGATAAGTTTGCACCTAAAATACTCAATGCAATAAAAAAAACGACAGCTTTAAGAGCAATGTCTATTATATTTAACAAAAAAGGTCGGATATTATCGGAAATAGCCGCTTTTACCATGATTTTTTCAATGGCTTTGTGTAGTTTTTTTACGATTTTCATCCCAATCCACAACACCAAACCGGCTATAATGATTTTGGTAGCATAGCCAACCAATAAATCAATATCGTTTTTATCAAAATGAATTAAATCTTGTATATATTCTTTCATCTGTTTATCAATTTTTTAATTGCGCCAAAAATAATTATTTTTTTAATGAAACCACTTCAAAACTTGTTAAAATAACAGAAAATAATGATTTAAATTAAACGAATTGGAATAATTATTGCTGAGTATTGGAGAAAAAAACCACTATGAGGTCTTACAAAAAAATTCTATTGATTTTGATGCCATTAATGCTGTTGGCAACGACAACGGCTTTTTCACAAAATTATACACAAGCTGTTGGCTTACGTGGCGGCTTATTTAATGGTTTAACTTACAAAAATTTTATCACCAATTCGACAGCCGTTGAAGGCATTTTACATACGCGATGGCAAGGTTGGGAAGTGGTCGGTTTATTAGAACATCATAGAGAAATGCCTCATAACGGCAATTTTTATTGGTTTTACGGTTATGGTGCGCATATCGGTTTTTTTAATGCCAAATACACCCATTTTTCAACCGGTTCTTATACGGTTGTAGGCATTGATGGCATTTTAGGATTAGAATACGAATTTCCAAGAGCGCCTATTGCTATCGGTTTGGATTGGAAACCTTACTTTAATTTGATTGGTTATTCCGGTTTTTTCGGTGATGGCGGTGCATTTTCTTTGCGATACACATTTTAAAATCAGTTGGCTCTCGGATGATATTTTTGCATGGTTTCATGCAGTTTTTGCTTATCCAAATGCAAATATATTTCGGTCGTTGTGATGCTCTCATGCCCCAACAACAATTGAATACTCCGTAAATCGGCGCCATTTTCCAATAAATGTGTTGCAAACGAATGTCGCAAAGAATGCGGACTGATATTTTTATCAATACCCGCTTTTTTTACTAAGTCTTTGATAATATGAAAAATCATAACGCGGGTTAATTGCTTACCTCGCCGGTTTAAATATAAAATATCCGAATACGCCGGATCAATTTTTTGATGATTTCTAATATAGTTTATATATATATTAATGTATTTTTGAGTATATTCGCTCACCGGCACAAAGCGTTGCTTGTCGCCTTTACCGGTGACTTTAATAAAACCCTCTTCAAAGAATAAGTCCGATAATTTTAAATTGACCAACTCCGAAACCCGTAAACCACAACCATAAAGTGTCTCAATGATACTCCGGTTACGTTCGCCTTCCGGTTTGGACAAATCAATAGCCGCAATCATCCGGTCTATTTCTTCTACACTGAGCACATCAGGCAATTTACGGCTCAGTTTTGGTGATTCAATTAAATCGAGCGGATTGACATTCGTCACATTTTCAAGTATTAAAAATTTGTAAAACAATCTTAATCCTGATAACAATCGCGCTTGCGTGTGAGGTGACACCAAATCGGATAATTGATAAATAAAATTTTGTATCAATTCGGAAGAAACTTGCGCCGGCAATAAATCCGTATCATAAAGTTGAACAAAATTTTGTAATTTTTTTACATCGTTTAAATACGCTTCAATACTATTATCAGACAATTGTTTTTCCAGTTTTAAAAATAATTTGAACTGCACAAGAGCCTCGTTCCATTTCATAGCTTTAAAATTTATATCTAAAAACTTGACTTCAGGTAAAAAAAAATGCATCTTTGCATAAAAATAACCTAAATTAAAATTTAAAGATATGAAAAAATTTGTTGTATTGTTAACCGTTTTAGTAGGATTCACAACTTTTGCTCAAGACTTTAAAATTGGGCTGACTTTAGCGCCAACTATTAATTTTAATAAAGAGGAATATAAAGATCAGGATGGTAAATGGGTAACTGATAAAGACGGGTCCGGCGGTTTGGGCTGGAAAGGTGGTTTATTGGCAGATTATCAATTTGCCGGTAATTATTATTTGCATTCAGGCTTATTAATCCATAGCAAATCATTTGATACTTCAGATACTGACATGTCTGTTACCACTTTGGAAATTCCCTTAGCATTAAAATTAAGAAGCAAGGAAGTGACTGATAATGTGCATATTACCGGTTTTTTCGGAGGCACATTTGATTTAAATGTTGCAGCCAAAATGAAGTCGGGAAGTGCCGAAGTTGATATTAAAGATACCATTAATCCCTTTGGCATGAGTTTTATGGCCGGTGCCGGTGCCGAATACGATTTGGATTTTGGAAGCGTTGGCTTAGGATTGTCTTATCATTTAGGTTTTACAGATATTGACAAATCGGATGATTACAAAACCATTCCCAGACATTTGTCCATTGATTTGGTATTTTATTTCTAAAAAAAACTTCCAAATTTTATAATTTTCGCCCCTTTTGATGATGAATCATTTGGGGCTTTTTTGTTTATTTGCTTAAATGGTATTATCTTTGATTTAATATCCGGAAAATAAGCCATATGAAAAACATTACATTTTTAAGTTTGACTTTTTTGTTAATATTAGTTGCATCTTGTGGCAATGTTAAAGACATTCAACAAGCTGTTTACAGCGGTAATTATGATAGAGCCATTAATATGACTAT
>JALVEJ010000115.1 GCA_027031025.1 Flavobacteriales bacterium
ATTTTTTAAAACTTCGGCATTTTAAAAGATACCACCTTCTAATTCAAAACTTGTTGAACCGACTTTATGACCATTATGATACAAATCAACGTCATATTTTCCTTTGATAAATTCGCGTTTTTTATCTTGTGGTTTTACAAAAATACAAACTTTTAAAGCTTTGTTTTCGTAAATAACATCTTCGACACCGCTGATCATGATGTTTTGTCCGTCCACTTCAATGGTTTCTTGGCTACCGACAACTTCTCCGGCAGGGTTAACGATGCGAACATAAAATTTTTGTTTGCCGGTTTCTAGAATATCATTTTTAGGAACGATAAAACACACTCGAATATCCGTAGCGCGTCTGTATTTAGAAGTTTCTACAACTTTACCCGAACTTTTGACTTTAACGCCTTGTGCGGTAATATTGGTCGGATATAAAATTTTTGCTTTGTTTAAGGTTTGAGATAATTGCTCATTTTTGTTAAGCAAAGTGTCGGCAAATTGTTTTTGACGTTCCAAATCGGTGTTTAAGCTGTCGTTTTCCGTAATTAACTGCATATTGGCAGCGCGCAACGAGTCCGCTATTTTGTATAATTTGTCACGTTGGGCTTTAAGTGCGGCAATTTCACGTTTGTATTTATGAATGACACCGGCTGTGATCTTTTTTTGTTTTTTGATTTCCGCAATTAAAGCTTCAATACGGTTTTTAGCTTCTTCAAATTTTTGAGAGACTTCTGTTTTTTCTTGAAGGGCTTGATCGTAATTGATTTTTAAATCGTTTAATTCATTAAGAACCTGCTCTTTTTCTTGTTGTAATAATTGTTGGGTTTCTTGCGAATCCTTATACATATCATAGGTGTAATATCCTAACCCTAAAATACCGATACCTAATAAGGCTACTAATACTTTTAAGATGCTTGAATTGTTTCCTTGTGTTTCCATGAGTTTTTGTTTGTGTTTATTACTTTAATCTACAAAGGTAGATTATAATTATAACATATACAACGTTATTCTGCTAAAAATAGTATTAGGCATCATCTTTTTTATCAAGTTACAGGTGTTTTATTGGTATCCGGTTTAAAAACTTACAACTAATTTCACTAAATTTGCACTAATTTAAAATTACAATTATGGCAAAAACAAAGTTAGTTTGGAAAGGCAATATGCAATTTGATGCCTATACAGCCGGACAAGATGCGCCTATTCATATTGAAGCGGAAGAAAAATTTGGCGGTATCGGTTACGGATATCAACCTAAACCTTTAATGTTAGTAGCCCTTGCCGGTTGCACCGGATTGGATGTCGCGTCATTGATGAAAAAAATGCGCATTGATGAAAATGTGTCTGATTTTACCGTAGATGTTGATGCCCATATGACTGAGGAGCATCCAAAATATTTTGACAAAGTGCATGTAATTTACACATTTAAAGGTAAAAACTTAAATCGCGAAAAACTGACAAAATGTGTTACTTTGTCCGAAAGCCGTTACTGCGGGGTCTATAAAATGTTTAGAAGTTTTGCAGAAGTGACTTATGAAATCAATTTTATAGAAGATTAGACATTCTTTTTTAAAAACTGTAAATCGGCAAAATTAATACGGGGTTTTGCCGATTTTTTTGTATTTTTATCACAAAATAAAACTATGCAAGATATCAATACTTATTTGTCAAATCATAAACAGCGGCTTTTGGACGAGTTGTTTGATTTATTACGGATACCTTCGGTAAGTGCCGACCCTGCTTATGTTGCCGATGTTGAAGCGGCGGCTGATTATATTAAAAATGAAATGGAAAAAATAGGGCTGGAAAATATTTCGATAGAAGAAACACCGGGCTATCCGATTGTTTATGGAGAAAAAATTATCAATCCGGATTTACCAACGGTTTTAGTTTACGGACATTACGATGTGCAACCTCCGGATCCTATTGAATTGTGGGAGTCAGACCCGTTTGAGCCTGTTATCAGAAAAACGGATATTCATCCGGAAGGCGCTATTTTTGCTCGTGGTGCTTCTGACGACAAAGGACAAATGTTTATGCATTTGAAAGCCGTTGAATATTTATTGCAACAAAACCAGTTACCGGTCAATGTTAAATTTATGATTGAAGGCGAAGAAGAAGTCGGTTCGCCGAGTTTGGCTTGGTATGTTGCCCGCAATCATGGCAAATTGAAAAACGATGTCATTATCATTTCCGATACCGGAATGGTAGCCAATGATGTGCCGGCTATTACAACCGGTTTGCGTGGTTTGGCTTATGTTGAAGTGGAAGTTACCGGACCCAATCGTGATTTACATTCCGGGCTTTACGGCGGTGCGGTAGCCAATCCAATTAATATTTTAGCTAAGATGATTGCCCGTTTGACCGATGATAAAAACCGTATTACTATCCCGGGATTTTATGACAAAGTCAAAGAATTATCGCCGGAAGAAAGAGCTGCCATTGCTCATACGCCATTTGATTTAGAGCAATATAAAAAAGAATTAGGGATTGCTGACGTATATGGTGAAGAAGGCTACACGACACTTGAGCGGCAAAGCATTCGTCCCAGCCTGGATGTCAATGGAATTTGGGGTGGTTACACGGGTGAGGGGGCTAAAACCATTATCCCTTCAAAAGCTTATGCCAAAATCAGTATGCGTTTGGTTCCCGATCAAGACCCCGAAGAAATTCCCGATTTATTTGAACAATATTTTAAACAATTGGCTCCGAAAGCAGTCAAAGTTAAAGTAACCAATTTGCATGGTGGTTATCCATATGTTACCCCCACGGACAGTCCGGGTTATAAAGCGGCTGCAAAGGCTATGAAACGAGCCTTTGGCAAGGAACCTTTACCAATTTATTCCGGTGGAAGCATTCCTATTGTGCCGTTGTTTGAAAAAGAATTGGGAAGCAAATCCATCTTAATGGGTTTTGGTTTAAATTCTGATGCTATCCATTCGCCTAATGAACATTATGGCGTGTTCAATTACTTTAAAGGCATTGAAACTATTTCGTATTTTTACGACTTTTATAAAGAACAATTAACTTAAAAACAACTAAAATTATGGGTATTATTGACGCATACGAAAACGCAGAATTTAGAAACCGTATTTCGGTTATTGCCACTTTGGTCAAGCTTTCATTGGCAGACGGTGTGCTTGACGAAAACGAAATGAAAATTATCACCAGGGTAGCCCGTGATTACGGTTTGCTCGATCCGGATGATATTTTGTATATCATCAAAAATTATGAAAAATATTCTCTTGAACCAACTTATAATTATGATGAAAGAATAGAACAATTGTATAATCTTACCAAAATCATTTATGCAGATGGTAAAATTGATAAAAATGAGTTGAAAATTTTGAAAAACGCCATTGTCGCATTAGGTTTTCCACCTAAAAATGTAGATGTAATCTATGAAACGGCAGTAGGTTTAATTGTGGACGAAGCCGATTTGGAAGAATTTAATAAAGCTATCAAAAAGGTTAACAAATAGTTTTTTGTGAGCATTAGCCACATTCTCAATATAAAATTCCCAAAGTCATCTTTGGGAATTTTTGTTGTAAACCGGTTTAAAAGAATTAAGATTTCTTTTTCCTGACATTTTTTAAATTTATTTTTGTTTTATCCATTTTAATTTGATCATTTTTGGGTTTGGAATGCGGGGCTAGTTTTTCCAAACTGTCAGCTTTGCGTTTAAATTCCGTATGAATTTCGGCATATATTTTGGTCAATTGTTGAGGATGGCTACTATAATAATCAGTAGTTTTTTTTAACATAAGACTATCTACCCCGTATTTTTTGTAAACCAATATCCGCACTTGTTTTTTTAGAGAATCATTTTTTCTTAAATTTTGAGATACTAAATCGGCTAAAATCAAGTCTCTTAAAACTTGCTTATAAGTTTGTCTGTCCATAATTTTTTCGGGCTTTTTATGACAAGCCCAAAGTAAAAAAAGGCTAATAAAAGCCAATATAAATTTTTTCATTTTCAAGATATTTTACTAAAACGTAGTTTTAAAACGCCCCAAATAGCTTCCGAAATAATACCGCCGTGCATTTTGGATTTACCTCTAACTCTATCGGTAAAAATAATGGGAATTTCTTTGATTTTAAAACCTTTTTTCCAAGCCTTGTATTTCATTTCTATTTGAAAGGCATAGCCGATAAACTCAATTTTATCAAAATCAAAACTTTTTAAAACCTCTTTTTTGTATCCTACAAAACCGGCTGTGGTATCTTTGACCGGAATACCGGTTATTAATCGGACATAAATAGATGCAAAATAGGACAATAATATTCGTTTCAAATCCCAGTTAACTACATTGATTCGTCCTTTCAGATAACGGGATCCAACACTGACATCTGCTTCATTTTGTTCCAAAGTTTCTAACAAATCAATAAGTTTTTCGGGTGGATGGGAAAAATCGGCGTCCATTTCAAAAATATAATCATAGTCTTGCTGCAAAGCCCACTTAAATCCGGCAATATAAGCTTTGCCTAAACCTTCTTTTTTGGGGCGGTTTAACAGAAATATTTTTTGCGAATATTTGTTTTGTAAATTTTCAACAATATTGGCAGTTCCGTCTGGTGAGTTATCATCAACAACAAGGATATTGAATGATTTTTCTAACTGAAAAACCCGGTCAATAATACCGGCAATGTTGTCTTTCTCATTATAAGTCGGGATAATTACTAAGGCTTTTTGTGACGGCATAAATCAAAGATTAATAAGCTTTTTCTTCGCCTTTAAAGACGTTTAATATGGTAAACATAATAATTTTTATATCAAGCCATAAGGACCAGTTTTCAATATAGTATAAATCGTATTTAACGCGGTTAATAATGTCATCGTCTGTCCTAACTTCACCCCGGTAGCCTTTGACTTGTGCCAGTCCGGTAATACCCGGTTTGACGTAGTGTCGTCCCATAAACTTATTTATTCGCTTTTTAAAACGCTCGTTTTCCTTAACCATATGCGGGCGCGGTCCGACAACTGACATTTCACCTTTAAAAACGTTGATAAACTGTGGCAATTCGTCTATGCTGGTTTTTCTTAAAATTTTTCCTATTCGGGTTATCCTGTTGTCGTTTTTGCTAACTTGTTTAATATCAGCCAACTGATTTGGACGCATAGATCTGAATTTATAACAAGAAAAAGGTTTGTAATTAATACCGTTGCGTTTTTGTTTAAAAAAGACAGGGCCTTTAGATTCTAATTTTATCAACAAGCCAATAATTGGTGTTATCCAAGACAAAAAACAGACAATGACACAACTGGAAAAAATTAAATCGAATAAACGTTTTATGACCTTATTGACCGGCTTGTCAAGCGGCGACTTATTTAGAGACAATACCGGAAAATATTCAAAATAATCAACCTTTAATTGTTTGCCCAATATTTCTTTGTTATCGGGAATAAATTTTACCGACATAAAATGGTTATCGGCATAATTGATGATATCTTTAATTTGCTCATCAGAACACTCTTTTAATGAACAAAAAATAACATCAACCGGATTTTCGTCCAAATAAGCTTTTAAATCTTGGTAATTACCTTCAATTTCGGGACTGTGACCCTCTCCAAAGAAACTATCAAAAAGATAACCGTAATCTGTCCGGGTTTTTAAAATATCTCTGAATTTTTTGGTTTCCTCATTATAACCGACAATTAAAAAAGTTCTGATATTGCCACCTTTGGCGCGGTAAAATTTGAGTAATACGTAAATCAAAAATTTGGACAAGAATAATAAAATATTGAGAAGCAGTAAGTGTTTGAGTAAAAACCGGTTGGAAAAATGAATAGCAATAAAATGAAAATACGCAATAACGGATAAATCGAAAATCAAAACTTGCTTGATGGTTTTGCTGATAATTTCTGCCGGTTTGGTATTACGGTAAACTTCATAAAACTTGGTAAAATAGCTGATGGTAAACCAAATAACATCAAGGATTATAAAAGTTAAAACCGGTTGTTTAAAGTGAAAATTTTTAATAAACCAAATAATTAATAAGCTATCTATCAGATAAATTATAGGTAAAATCAGAAAGGAATATCTATGCGTTTTTTTCCTGGTCATTTTTTAATGTATTTATCAAAATTTTTATACTGTGTATCATACAATTCTTCATCGGTCAACGATTGAAAGTAAGCAAAAGTCTGTTGCATGCCTGTTTTTCTGTCAATCTTGGGTTCCCAACCCAAAATATTTTTGGCTTTACTGATGTCCGGACAGCGTTGCA
Organism: Flavobacteriales bacterium; assembly: GCA_027031025.1. Lineage (GTDB taxonomy): Bacteria > Bacteroidota > Bacteroidia > Flavobacteriales > Flavobacteriaceae > WGBX01. The sequence continues at coordinate 6,214 of JALVEJ010000115.1, forward strand.
TAGGATCATTAACCGGTAAATCTTTAAATACAATTTTTGATTTTCCATTGGTTAAAGCAATGATTTCTTTGGCAAAATCCAAGATACTGATTTCTTCCGGATTACCGATGTTGACCGGTAAATGATAATCAGAAAACAACAGTTTATATATACCCTCCACTTGATCGTCGATATAGCAAAATGAACGGGTTTGGCTTCCGTCTCCAAAAACTGTGAGGTCTTCGCCTCGCAATATTTGTCCCATAAATGCCGGAATAACTCTACCGTCATTGAGTCGCATACGCGGTCCATAAGTGTTAAATATCCGGACTATGCGGGTATCAACACCATGAAAATTGTGATATGCCATGGTCATGGCTTCTTGAAAACGTTTGGCTTCGTCGTAAACCCCACGTGGTCCTATCGGATTGACATTGCCATAATATTCTTCGGCTTGCGGATGCACCAACGGGTCGCCGTAAACTTCTGAGGTAGAAGCTATTAAAACACGGGCATTTTTAGCTTTTGCCAAACCTAAAACATTGTGGGTCCCTAACGAACCGACTTTTAAGGTTTGAATGGGAATACGTAAATAATCAATGGGACTTGCCGGCGATGCAAAATGCAAGACATAATCCAGTTTTTCATCAATGTCAATGTATTGGGTTACATCGTGTTCAATAAATTTAAAATGCGGATGCCCGGAAAGATGGGCAATGTTTTTTACCGAACCGGTGATAAAATTATCCATCCCGATGACTTCAAAGCCTTCGTTTAAAAATTTATCACACAAATGTGACCCTAAAAATCCGGCAGCACCGGTGATTAAAACTCTTTCCATAATTTACGTGGCACATTGACGGTTGGTCTGCCTATTGAGGTATAGTAAAACCCCATTTCTTTCATTCTTTCTGGTTTGTACAAGTTGCGTCCGTCAAATATAGCGGGGTTTTTCATCAATTGTTTCATCCGGTCAAAGTCCGGTGTTCTAAACATATTCCACTCAGTGCTGATAACTAATGCATCGGCATCTTCCAAAGCTTCATACATGTTTGTAACATATTGGAGTTTGTCGCCGTATTTTTGTTTAACATTTGTCATAGCTTCGGGGTCAAAAACTTTGAGTTTGGCACCTGCTTTGAGCAATTCGTCAATCATATACAGTGCCGGCGCTTCTCTGATATCATCGGTTTCCGGTTTAAATGCCAGTCCCCAAACGGCAATGGTTTTGTCTTTTAAATCACCGTCAAAAAATGCTTTTAATTTAGGAATCAAAATGGTTTTTTGACGATCATTTACTTCAATAACGGATTTTAGCAATTTAAACTCATATTCATGATCCAAACCGGTTTTATACAAGGCTTTTACATCTTTTGGAAAACATGAGCCGCCATAACCGACTCCGGGAAACAGAAAACGTTTTCCGATACGCGAATCGGTTCCCATTCCGATTCTTATTTTGTCGACATCGGCACCAACTTTTTCTGCAAAATTGGCTATTTCATTCATAAAAGTAATTTTCATAGCCAAAAAAGCGTTTGAAGCATATTTGGTGATTTCAGCAGAGCGCGGATCCATCATGATAATCGGGTTACCCGAACGCACAAAGGGTTCGTATAAAACTCTCATTTTTTCCCGGGCTTTTTCAGAGTCTGTCCCGATTACAATCCGTTCGGGTTTCATAAAATCATCAACGGCAAAGCCTTCACGCAAAAACTCGGGATTGGAAACCACATCAAAGTCTTTATCGGTTTGGGCTTTAATAATGTTTTCAACTTTTTCAGCTGTCCCTACCGGTACTGTACTTTTGTTAACAATTATTTTATATGACGTATCTGGATTTTGCGCCATCAAATTACCAATTTTTCCGGCGACATCCATCACGTAAGACAAATCTGCCGACCCATCTTCATCTTCCGGTGTCGGTAAAGCCAGAAAAATGATTTCTCCAAAATCGACACCTTGCTTTAAGTCGGTCGAAAAATGTAATCTGCCTGCTTTAATATTGCGGTGAAACAAGGTCTCCAAACCCGGTTCGTAAATAGGCACATTGCCTTGCTGCATTTTTTTGACTTTGTCCTCATTGATATCGATACAAATGACTTCGTTACCCGACTCTGCAAAACAAGTTCCGGTAACCAAGCCGACGTATCCGGTTCCTACGACTGTAATCTTCATAAAAATTAATTGTTTAACAGATTCATGATTTCATCTAAGCGCGGTGTCAAAATGACTTCAATCCGACGGTTTTTGGCTCTTCCCTCAGGGGTGCTGTTATCAGCTACCGGTAAATATTTGCTGCGGCCTGCTGGGATTAAACGTTTGGGGTCTATGTTTTTGTTTTTCATCAATTGACGAACCACCGATGTCGCCCGCTTCACAGACAAGTCCCAATTATCTTGAATGGCACCTTTGCCGTGATATGGCACATTGTCGGTATGACCTTCTATCATTATTTCCACATCGGGGTTGATAGACAGAATATTGGAAATGGTTTTGATAGCATCTCGTCCGTTTTGTTTGACATGCCAGCTACCCGAATCAAACAGCAATTTGTTTTCCATGGAAATGTATATTTTGCCGTCTTTTTCGGTTACTTTTAAGCCTTGTCCCTTAAATTTATCTAATGCTCTTGTAAGTGAACTTTTTAAATTATTCAGTTTGGCATCTTTTTGCGCTATCAGGCTTTCCAACTGTTGTATTTTTTTGATTTGTTGGTCTAGTGCCGCGCGTTCTTGTGCCAATTCTTTTTGCTTTTTATTTAATTCTTCTAATAATTTCCGGTTTTTTTCCGCCTCATAAGCCAAAGTTTGACTGCTGCTTTGTGACAAGGCATCATAGCTTGCTTGTAGTTTTTTATAGGCATTGTCTTTGACTTTGTATAGTTTTTCGAGAGTTGCGTATTTGTTTTGCAAATTGTCATATTGAATTTGTAAGCGGTCTAGCTTTGATTGACATTTCAGTTGTTTGTTAGATAGAGAATCGAGTTGGTCTTTGAGTTCGACATTTTCGCTACGCATTTTAATATATTTATCATCCAGCTCTTGGTATTTTTTTGAGCTGACGCAGGATGATAAAACCGATAAAACAATTAAGCTTAAAATAATTTTTTTCATAATGATAAGGTTAAATTTCAGGTTATGGACTTTTTATATTAACTATTTCAAATAGCAAATATTGTATGGCTCAAAGATAAAAAGAATTATCGAAAACTTCGATGCTTTTAAACAGGAAAAACCGGGAAAGCCGTGCCGCATTGTGTCATATCCACTTCTATGAATTTGACCGGATAGGAGACTTGAAAATTTTGTTGAATACTTTTATAATTTGCCGTTTCATCTTCCGGCAACATTAAGATATAGTTGAGTGCCGGCAATTTTGAAAACAAGTAATAGGCTTCATGTGTGTCAAACAAAGTGTTAGGGTGCGCTATTGGTATCAGAATTTCGTTGTTGATTAACCGGATTTTTTGACCGATAGCATTTTCGGAAGTAGCATAATTTTCAAAAAAAACTTCTTTGTTTTTTCTAATGACTTTAAGGTCATCTTGAAGTTGTAAATCCCATGAAAACAAACGGTTAAAGTCATACGCAAGTTTGTATAAAGGCTGTGAAGATTGTATGCCCGTTAAGACATAACCGGTTTCATTGGACAGGTCTTCCGGTTTCAGAATGTGTCTGTGTATTTTCTTTCTTTTTGCCATTTTTATCGGGTTGAATGATATAATAAGCCCGTCTAGCAGCTATTTCTTCGGCTTTCTTTTTACTTGATGAGCGCCCTTGACTTATTTTTTTGTTATTTAAAACAAAATTGACACGAAAATAATTATTTTTTCCTTTATTGGTGTCATTATGCGCTACAAATTCGAACGGATGATGATTTTTTTGAGCCCATTCAATCATAAAGCTTTTATAACTGCTGATTTTTTTATCAAGTTTTTCCAAATCGATATGGGAGTCAATCATACTGGCATAAATAAACTTTTTGGCACCGGCATAGCCTTTGTCTAAAAAAATGGCGCCAACCAAAGCTTCATACAAATTTCCCGATATATCATGTCCCATTTGTCTTTCGGTCAAGTTAGAATCTAACAACTTGGTGATTTGAAAACTTTGTCCTAATTGATTTAAATGTTTCCGATTAACGATTTTTGCCCGCATAACGGTCAACTCGCCTTCTGAGGCATACGGCAATTCTTTGTAAAGAAATTCGGAAACGACCGTTTCAATAATGGCATCTCCCAAAAATTCCAAACGTTCAAAGTTGATTTTATTGCCGTTTTCGTCTTTGAGATTGTGTGCTTTATGGGTTAAAGCTTCTTGATAGTAAGATAAGTTTTGAGGTTTAAATGGCAAAATGGTTTCTAATTGCCGTAGCCAATCTTGGTTTGCGGCAATTTTGTTCAGTCCTAAAATTTTTTTGATTAAACGCAAATGTCAGGTTTAATATTTTCCGAAAATAACCGATGCATTGTGTCCGCCAAACCCGAATGTATTACTGATAGCGGTATTGATATCGCGTTTTTGAGCTTTGTTGAATGTTAAATTGAGTTTGGGGTCTATTTCAGGGTCATCGGTAAAGTGGTTGATTGTCGGCGGAATAATACCGTTATTGATGGCTAAAATGGAAGCAATTGCTTCGATAGCGCCGGCTGCACCTAGCAGATGCCCTGTCATTGATTTGGTGCTGCTGATGTTCAAATTGTAAGCGTGCTCACCGAAAACCTGTTTAATGGCTTTGATTTCGGAGATATCGCCAAGCGGAGTAGAAGTGCCGTGCACATTGATATAGTCAATGGCTTTGGGTTGCAAATTGGCATCTTGTAAGGCATTTTTCATTACTAAGGCTGCGCCTTTTCCTTCCGGATGTGGTGCAGTCATATGATGCGCATCACCGGACATACCGGCACCGAGTATTTCGGCATAGATTTTGGCACCGCGTGCTTTGGCATGTTCCAAAGTTTCCAAAATTAAAGCCCCGCCGCCTTCGCCGATAACAAATCCGTCGCGATCTTTATCAAAAGGTCTGGAAGCTGTTTTGTAATCGTCGTTGCGAGTAGATAAAGCTCTTAAAGCGTTAAAACCACCGACTCCGGCATTGGTAATAGCCGCTTCGGCTCCACCGGTGACCATGACATCTGCCATACCCAGACGTAAAATGTTATAAGCATCGATAATGGCATTGGATGAGGTCGCGCAAGCCGATACGGTAGCATAATTGGGTCCGTAAAATTTGTTTTCAATGGAAATCAAACCTGCCGCCATATCCGAAATCATTTTCGGAATAAAAAACGGATTGAAACGCGGGGTCCCATTACCTTGAACAAAGTTACGCACTTCGTCTTCATAAGTTTGTAAGCCGCCGATACCCGACCCGAAAATCACGCCGACTCTTTCGCGGTTGAGTTTGTCGTCGTCAAAACCGGCATCTTGTATCGCTTCTCGTGAAGCAACTAAAGCAAATTGGGCGTATAAATCCATTTTGCGCACCTCTTTGCGGTCAAAATAGTCAGCCGGATTGTAATTTTTGACTTCACAAGCAAAACGAGTTTTGAATTTAGAAGCATCAATCCGCGTAATAGGCGCAGCCCCACTGACACCGTTTATTAAACCTTGCCAATAGGAAGACACATCATTACCGACCGGTGTTAATGCTCCTAAACCCGTTACGACAACTCGTTTCAGTTCCATAAATGTTTTAGTTTAAGGCTTCTTCAATGTATTTGATGGCTTGACCCACAGTTTGGATTTGTTCAGCTTGATCATCAGGGATTTGAATATCAAATTCTTTTTCAAACTCCATAATTAATTCAACTGTGTCAAGTGAA
>JALVEJ010000116.1 GCA_027031025.1 Flavobacteriales bacterium
ATAAGCGATCTCTTTGTATTCGTACATTATTTTGAATATGTCCCTTGCAAACAGCTTTATAGTTCTTGAGGGCTTATCCTCCACATCAGAATATTTATCAATTATTCCTACCATGTTAGAAATTATAAGCTGAACGATCCGTAAAAATATCTCCTCTTTGCTTTTGAAGTAGATATAAAATGTTCCCTGTGCAACACCGGCTTCCTGAACGATGTCAGAAACCTTAGTGTTGTAGAAACCTTTTTCAGAGAAGACCTTTATAGCCGATATAATAAGCTTATCTCTTGTTGACTGACTCATCAGTCATAAGTTTACAGGATTGATAAAAGGTAGTCAATAAATGTATTTTTGTATTTTTATGAGAGAAGTTTTAAAACAGGCATTAAAAGAGGGCTATAATAGCCCTATAAAAATATTTTATTAATTACAGGACTGAACCTTTTCCCATATTCTAAAATCGGTATCATCTAATGTGGCTTATGGTTTTAAAATTATATCTTTTATCTGTGCACAGTTTATTGTTGTGTTAAGCTTAACTTTGTCATCTTCTTCTTTATCAAATCTCCAGTTGTAGTTCTCATCTTCAAATACTATAACCTGACACTCATTTGAAGAATTAAAATCATTTTCATCTGCATACAATACACATCTTTCACCAAACAATCCTATTGTTGTGCCAGCGTCGTTTAAATCGCAAACTATACCATTATAATCACCTTCTACCCAGTGGTTTGAAGGAACTATTCTTATTTTTGTTTTATCATCTATTTCAACACCTTCAACTTTACCTGAGATTAAGTGGGTATAATCTTTAACATCGTACTTACAACTATTTGGAGAAGAACCTTCTACTATACAGGTATACCCGTTTTGGAGATCATAAGGGATAAAGCAGATTTTATCATCAGAAACAGAAATTAGTAAATTTCTATTTCCATCACCTTCCTCTAGATAAACACTACCATCTGTTGTATCTTTTATTATACTTGGTGTATCACTGTCTCCGTTATCACAGCTAAAAGAAAATGTATCAGGGTTATTTTCATCATAAGACAGTGTACAGGAATAACAATCTATTTTTACAGAATCCCCGACATGTTTTTCAAAATGAATTTTTTTACCATTCAACTTTTTTAAAGATTCTCCCAACATAGAGTATAAAGTTCCTGAATAATGCTTTTCTGCTTCTGTTTCCTTATTTACAATTTCTTGACCTAAATCTTCTTCCTGTCCATCGTCGTCTAAATCAACTTTTACATTTGCATTAGTTAGATCGTCTTTTTCAAAGTCTATTTCCACATCTATGTTATCCAGCTTGGATTTTATTTCTTCAGGAATTTCTATCTTATCATCATTTGGGTTATTGTCCAATAATAGAAGTAAAGCAACTACTTGTTTTACTTTGTCTTGAAGTGTAGTTAAGTTTAAATTTCCATTTGCAAGCTCATCAGCAAAAAGAGTTGAAGGAGTTACTACTTTGTCTGCCTTTGCATCACCTAAGGTGATTTTTCCAATCTTAAAAGTTACTGTATCGCCTTCTCTGTAAGAAAAATAACCGTCGGCATCAGTTACACCCGTAATTCCTGAAGATGTAGAATATTCTAACCCTGCGACAGGTGCATCTACAAACTGACCCTGTAGTGTTGAAGTAGTTGTACCACCGCCACCACCTCCACCACAGGAAGCAATTAATGATGCGGCAGAAATTGACAGAACACAGCTAAACAAGCTTTTTCTCATTTTGGAAACCTCCTTTCTCTAAGCCCATATAATTGTATATTTTTAATAATTTTTATTAAGCTTTGTTATTAGTACTTTTTATTAAACGAGAAAATTACATATTAGTCAAACACTTTAATCATCAATTTTTTAAAGAAAAAGAAATTTAAAGAAAAAGAAAGTTTAATTAATTTTAGTTTTAAAATCATTTAACACTTAAACTGAATATCGGCAGAAGTGTTGCGAATACAAAAAAACCGATAACGATAGAAAGCAGTATTAAAACTGCAGGTTCAAGATAGCTTAAGAATATTGTTAACAATCTGTCTGTCTGTTTTCTGTAGATTTGTGATATAACCCCCAACATATTTTCAAGCTGACCTGTTTCTTCTCCTATTTTAATAAGCTGAATGCTATTTTCAGGAAAAAGACTGTATTTATTTAATAAATCGGAAAGTGATTTTCCCTTTGTTATCTCATCTGCAACAGTATTAAACTGTTTTTTTAACACTACATTATTGATGGTCTCATTGGCAATTTTGATAGCTTTGTCAAGGGTGAGCCCTCCTTTCAATAAAAAAGACAATGTATTACTCCACGTTAGGTAGATTGTATAGAGATGGACTTTTCTGAAAAATGGAAGTTTAAGTTTTAGTTTGTCTACTATTTCTCTTGTTACTAATTTTTTATAACTTAAAATCCCAAAGATAAGTATTAATGGTGATATTTTAATAAATAATGATGTTATGCTGGAAATATGAACAACTATTTTTGTAAGTGTGGGAAGTTCTTTTCCAAACTGGGTGTATATCTTTGTTATAGTTGGAACGACAAAGTTCATTATTATCACCACAGAAATAAATGCGACTATAATAACAACAATTGGGTAAATTAATGCATTGACTATCTTTCTCTTAAACTCTTCTTGTTTCTCTATAAATTCCGAGGCTGATAAGAATACTGTATCTAATGCACCAGAAGTTTCTCCTGCTCTAATCATTTCTATTAAGAATTTTGGGAATATGGCTGTTTTATCAAAGGCATCTGCTATACTACTTCCTTGTTGAACATATTCCTTAGCAGAAAGTAAAGCATCCTTTAATACAGGGTTTTCTATTTGTTTTGACAAGATATCAAATATCTGTGTAATGTGAACATTTCTTTCTAAGAGAATTCCTATTTCATAAAGCAGAAGAGCAAGTTCTTCTTTTGATACTTTTTTTTGGAGAAAAATTTCTATTTGAAAAAATGACCTTTTTGTTTTTTTTATAGAAGATATTTCTTCTATTTCATAAGGTATAAGACCTTTTAAAGTTAGAATTTTTTTTAAGTGAGATATAGAAACAGCCTCTATTACAGCTGAAACCTCTTTTCCTTCTTGATTATAAGCCTTGTATCTGTAAAAAGGCATCTTTTATACCTGAGTAATTTGAAGAACTTCTTCTAATGTTGTTTTACCATTTAGAATTTTCATAATACCGTCTTCTAAAAGTGTTTTCAAGCCATTGGAAATGGCTTTTTCTCTTATGGTAACGGTCTCAGGATTTTTAGATATTATAGTTCTTAATTCTTCATTAACTTCCATAATTTCATAAACAGCTGTTCTTCCTTTGTATCCAGTTCCAAGACATTCCTGACATCCTTCACCTTTATATAGTTTTTTTATTTCCATAGATTTTCCTATATATCTTTCTATTTCTTGTACCTCTGTTTCTGAAGGAGAATACTCTTTTTTACAGTTTTTACAGATCGTTCTTACAAGCCTTTGGGCTATTACTCCTTCAAGTGATGAAGCTATCAAAAATGGTTCAACTCCCATATCGACAAGTCTTGCTACAGCCGAAGGTGCATCATTTGTATGAAGTGTTGATAAAACAAGGTGTCCTGTCATTGAGGCATGTATAGCTATTTCAGCTGTCTCTAAATCTCTAATCTCACCAATCATGATAATGTCAGGGTCTTGTCTGAGAATACTTCTTAGTCCATTTGCAAATGTTAGATTTATCTTTGGATTAACCTGTATCTGACTTATGCCGTCTATCTGGTATTCTACAGGATCTTCTATTGTTATTATATTTTTGCGAGGTGTTTTTAGTTCCAGAAGAGAAGCATAAAGGGTTGTTGACTTACCTGAACCTGTCGGACCAGTTATCAAAACAAGTCCGTAAGGTTTTTTTATTATCCTCCTGTATTTCTTAAGATCTTCAGAAGAAAATCCCAGTTCATCAAGGTAAAGGAGTTTGTTTGATTTGTCTAAAAGCCTTATAACTATCCTCTCACCAAACACTGTAGGCAGAGTGGAAACCCGCATATCTAACTTTTTTTCTCCAATTTTTACTTTTATTCTACCGTCTTGTGGAAGTCTTTTTTCAGCTACATTAAGCTTTGATATAATCTTTATACGGGACACAACCTGTGGATAAGTGTTCAATGGAATAGTTGTTATTTCATGTAAGACTCCATCCATTCTAAACCTAACTACAACCTTATCAGAAAAAGGTTCAAAATGAATATCACTGGCATTGGCTCTAATTGCTTTAAGGATTAGGGAGTTAATTAGTTGAATTAAAGGAACATCTGATCCTGTTAAAAGATCTTCAAAAAAGGTTTCTTCTTGTAGTTCCTGTTCTTCTATCTTGTTTTCTAAGTTAGATATGTATTCCTCTAATTTTTCATTAAATTCATCTTCTGATATAAGAAATGTTTCCGGTGAGTTTCCTGTAAGAAATCTAATATCTTCTATGGCGTAAAATGGTGTTTTTTTTGTTATATATATTTTATTTTTATCCAGTGGTATTATCTGATTTTCTCTTAAAAAGTCTATCGTTATATCTTTGAAAACCAAATTTATCCTCCAAAATATTTTTCTCTATATTCCTGAAATGTATCTATGTTCTTGTTTTTATCAATATCTTCTTTTGGTTTTTCTTTTTTGTTGGTTTTTTTCAAGAGCTTTTCGCTGAGTTTTTTATGTTCTTCTGTTATTTTGGCAAGATCTTCTGGAGTTTTTATTATGTAAGGTGTTAGAAATATAAACAGGTTTGTTTTACTCATATCATCTGACTTATATTTAAAGGCATTTCCTATAATTGGTATTGATGATAATAAAGGTACTCCTTCCATTGTTTTGATTGTTTTTTTAGATACGAGTCCCCCAAGAACTATTGTTTTTCCGTTGGTAACTGTTATTGTTGTGTTTAACTCTCTTTTTGATGTTATAGGCACAACATAACTAAGTTGTCCTATTTGCGGTTTTTCAAAACCTATAACCTCATTAACTTCCTGATGAATGTCCATCACAATATTATCATCTGATATATGAGGTGTAACTTTTAGTATAAGTCCTACTTCTTTATAGTCATAATTAATAATTGGATTTCCATTAACATCAAATTTAACACTCTGTGCAAAAGGTGTAACTTGGGAAACATTTATTGAAGCCTCCATATTGTCCATAGTTAGCAATTTAGGTGAAGACACAATATTAAACCCTGTTCCCCTTTCAAGTAAGGAAAACAGAAAAAGAAGATCAGGAAAAAAGAGTGTATTACCTGCAATCTCCACATTTTGACCTGATGTAGAAAGAACGCCAGCCAAAAAATTTGATGACCCAAATAAATTATAAAATCCTTCCTGGGATATGCCGCCTCTAAATGCTGCCCCTCCATGACTGCCAAAAATTTGCCATCTTACTCCAATTTCCCTTAAAGCTTGTTCCGAAACTTCTGTTATAAGTGCCGTTACAAGAACTTGTTTTTTCTTTTTATCTAATTTGGTTACCAGATCTTTTATTGCACTAATTTCATTTTCATTTCCATAAATAATAAGTGAATTAGAAAATTTATCTGCAACGACTTTTGGTTTATCCTGTGTTTTTGATAGGGAAACTCTATTAACAGATTTTTTAGCTTTTTTACCTTTTTCTTCTTTGTATGAAATTAATTGAATATTTTCAAGGAGTTTGTTAAGTACATTAGAAACTTCTTCAGCCCTTGAATTTTTCAGATATACAATTTCAAATTTCCGGCTAATGACATTAGTTGCGGGTTGGTCTAATTCTGATACAAGCAATTTAATTTTATCAAAAATTTCTGCAGGGGCTCTTATGACAATTGCATTCTGAGACTTTATGTTATAAGTTTTAACCTGAATTCCTCTCTTTGCATAATCAGAAAAAATAATTCCCAAAGCCATTGTAATTTCTGTAGAATCAGTATATCGTAATTTAAAAACCTTAATTTGAGCGTCACCGCTGGGAGTATCTATCATAGAAATCACGTTTTTCAAATTTTTAATATTGGCTTGTGAATCTGTAATTACAACAATATTAGCTGGATTATAGGTAAGTATAATACCCCTTGGTGATTTTAATCCCCTTAAAACTGTAGCTACTTGCGTAACATCTGCATGCTTAAATTTATAGACATAAGTAATCATGTCTTCTGAATCTTCAGGTTTTGTTCTTACAGGTGGTGTATTGTTTCTGTATAGTCCAGAAGAAACTACTTCGTAATAATTTCCTTTATCTACTAAAATATAATTTCTGGTTTTTAAAACAGAAGTGTAAATATTCCATGCCTCTTCTATTGATACAGGTTCAGGAAAAATAAGAGATACGCCTCCTTTAACATCTGTTCCTAACACTATATTTTTTCCGGTCAAACCTGAAATAAAATATGTAAATAATCTCAGGTCGATTTTTTCAAAATTAAAGTAAACTTTTCCCGTTTTTTTAAACTCCTCAGCCTGTTTTAACAGTTTTTGGAAATCACTTTCTTGTGCAGTTATAACATTTGAAATTAATAAGAAAATAACAACAAATATGGCAAATATCTTTTTACCTGATCTCATAGTTTAGGACCTTCCTTTGATTATTTCTCTCCACGACAACTTTTATATTACTTTCATTACGAAGCATGTTATATAACTTAAACGCATCTTCAGCTGTTTTCACAGGCATATCGTTTATACTGACAACCATATCACCTGACCTTAAACCAAGCTTATATAATATACTACCTGGCTTAATATACTTAAATCTATACCCTACTGTTTCATCATTTTTTACAACAGGTACAATCATTATATCTTTCAAAATAGCTCCTATATCTGCTGTTTTCTCTTCTATAAATCTCTTATCCACCTGTATAGTATCACCTTTATATCTCACAGGAATGTTTTTTGTTTTATTTTTTTGTATCGTTGTTTTTGTTATTTTCTGTGTGGAAAATCCGTTGCTTTTTAGCTCAATAGAAAGTTCTATTTTTTTCCCATCTTTTTCTAAAATTACAGAGAATTTATTTACTTTTTTCAGTGTAAAACCTGCCAATTTATCTCCTTCTTTTAGAAAGAGAATGTTTTCATTTTTTCGGAAAAGAGCTATCTTTCCATCTTTAGAGCCAATTATCCCCATTAATTTTATGCCTGATATGTTAGATACTGTAGATACTGGAGAATTTCGTTTAGAAACATTAGAAGATTTATCGGTCAGAAAAAGGTATTTAATTGAAGAATAGCCTTTATTTTTTGGCTTTAAGTGATAGTAAGTTTTCTCTTCATATTTTACATGAGGTAAAGAAAAATATCTATACTGCAAGAGACTATTTAATACAATAGCTGCTGACATTCCCGCTGAAGCAATTAGGGTGCTAAAAAATAATTTTTCAGAATTTAATTTTACTTTCACCATCTATTATATACCTGTTAAATTGTATATAAATATCCTCGTTAATGCCCAAATTCATAAACTTACCTGAAAATTTACCCTTTATATATCCATCTTTTATATTAACAGGCAGAAACAAAATTCCGTTGAATTTTCCGTTTAAATCTTTTCCTGTTATATCTGCATAAACTGAATTCTTTTCTATATTAGGTTCTAACTTATGTTTTATCTCATATAAATATATCGGAAAGAAAACAGTTTTAAATTCTTTTAAATTTCCTTCCCCACTTATAATAATTACTTTATTATTTTTTAAATTTAATTTATATTTTCCGGTAAGTTTACCATAAACTTGTGGTTTTTCCTGCACGGCTGATATTTCAAAAGAAAAACAAATTAAATCCGCAGCTTTGGACAGCGGATAGAGATAGATTTGTAGGCTTTCATTGATTGAAATTTTTTGTTTATATATATAATTTTTCATTTCAACCTTCTTTATTAATATATTTCCTTTTTCAAGATTATTTATTGTTACATGAAAAAGGTTCCCTTCTATTTTGCTGTAATAAAATCCGTATTTAGATAATAAATATGCAGTGAGATTTCCTATAGGAAAAGTCATAACAAAAGTAATTAGGAAAGCTGTAATGAATATAAATGTATATATAAAAAACCTTTTCATCATTGTGTCCCTAAAATTATACGCATTGTATACTTACCATTTCCTTTAGGATCATTTATATCTATATACTCAGCTATATATCCATTTTCTTTTATTTTTCTTAAAAATCTGTAAATTTGTTGCCCAGAAAGTTTTTCAAACGATACTTCAATGAATTTTCCTTGTTGATATGGTTTTATAGAAATCATGTTGGATTTTATATTTATTTTTCTTGCTATTTCTTCAATTTCTGAAAGGGATAGTTCAGGTTTTGCTAATGGTTTATATATTTTGTATTCATGAATTACCTCTTGAATCTGGACATAATTATTAATTTCTTTTTCTAACCTTTTTTCTAATTTATCAATTTTTGGAAGCATTTCGAATGTAATGAAAAAAATCCCAACAATAATGATAAAAGCATAAATTCCTACTATAAATATGTATTTTTCCCTTTCTTCCAAAGACTCGATAAAAAGATGCAATCTTTTCAACGTATTTCCCCTGAAATGCTGAATCTTATCTTTCCGTTAGGTGTTGATATAGTTTCTTCAATGGACGCCGAATATTTTTTGGATAACTGGTTTTTAAAATCCTCAACACTCTTTATGTTGTCAGCAAAACCTTGTAATAAAAATCTATTTTGTGATACATTTATTCTGTATATTCTGATGTCCATAAAAGATTTTTTTTCCTTGGATATATATGCAAGTATGTCAACAGCATCTGTAGATGTTGAGAAATTTTTCTTTATCGCTTTTAGCTTTCCTTTAGCCTGTTCAATAGGATCAAAAATTTCTCCTGTATAGTTAAAGCCTCTCACAAAGAGTTTTTTTTCTTCTTCTATCACATTTTTTAGCTGTTTTTCTAATAAAAAGAGGTTTATATACAGGGCTATATTAATCAAAATAATGGAAATAAGTAGGTAAACAGCACCTTTTATAAGTATTTCTGTTGTTTTTTCTTCTGTTTTATGTAAAAAATCAATTCCTGTATCATCTATACCTCTAAGAACGCAACCAAAAGCAACGTTAAAGAGAGGATTTTTTTCTGGATTTTTTAGAACCTTATATCCCTTTAAATTATCTGGAATTTTTCCAGAAAGGTATGCATTTTCATCTATTTCAAGAATTGAGGACAAAACTCTGACTTCCTGTATAAATTCATCTTCAATTCTCAGATATAAGATATATCCGTCTGAAAAATGCAGTATATCTCCGTTTTTTATTCCATAGTATTTTGCTACCCTAAGCAGAGAAAATATTTCACTATCTATTAGATCAGCATCTTTTATTTTACTTATATCCTCTTTTCTTGCGATTACACAGAAAACTTCTGATTTTCCTTTTGATTGGTTTATACAATAAGCATATTCTATTTCATCTAAACCAAGAGGCATGTCTAATTGAATCTGGGTTTTCACCGCTTTAGCTATCTTATTTTTATCTTTGAATGGAAAAGAGTACTTTCTAAAAGTTGATTTTGAAGCAGGGAATCCGTAAATTTTTTTGTAGTTTTTAGGCTCTTTTTTAAGCAGTTTAGCCTCTTTCTTTAAAGGATTAACCTCGCCAAAAATCCATACAGACAAGCCTAAATCTATTCCCTTTATAATCAATTGTTCCTCAATAAATCTTTTTCCATATAGTTTTCGTTTTATTTTTTCTTTTTAATAATACAACAAGTTTATACTCCCTACCGCCAATTTTTATCTCTACATTAGCAAGAAAATTCTCACTTTTCACAGTAGTGAAAGGTTTGATCCTGTAAAGGATATCTGAACTCATCCCATCAACATTTATCAGATCATCAATCCTTTTAAAAGGTTTTTTCTGGCGATAGGCTATGATAGAATTCGCTATTGATTCATCAATATCCCTGTCCAGAGCCATCAGAACCCATTTTGAAGCAGTATTTATATTTACCTTGCCGTTTGAATAGGGAGATAAAATAGCTTTTAATCCAGGTCTGAAAACCCCATTTACAACAGTACCGTTAAAAATTTTCATTGATACGCCTTTAATTAAATAAAGCTCTTCCAGGGTATCTAATTTTGAATTTTTTGCGAGGTAATTGGGATATTCTTCTTCACCACCGTTACTTTTATCGTCAGGATCTATCCAGTCTATAATATTGAATAATATTTGGTCGTTTATCTCAAGAATATTAAACAACCTCTCAAATATCTCCATATATTTCTGATTTATTCTTTTTCCATCTACCAAAAAATTAGGGTTGAGATATCTCTCCTGATCTGCTATTTCCACCGTTACAGCTACATCATCGAGATTAAACGGTAAAGGCTGAGCCCAGAATTCTCCTAAATAATCAACAGTTTTATCGTCTTGATCTAAAAACTCTTCTAATGCCTGGGATATAGAAGAAGATACAAATATTATTTTTTCTGTCTGTATCTCGTTAGATACATAGCTATCAAAAACAAACTTATCTTCTGAAAAATTCACAACCACAGAAGCAAAAGCAGAAATTAAAAGAAAAACAACAATAAGTATCATTTTATACTTCCATCTGTTACATAAAAATATTCATCATCCATATTTATCTTTATAGTCTGTGGAAACTTCCGGTCAGAATAATTTTTAAACTCTTTTCCATTATTAATTACGGTAAATGTTATCTTATCAAATGTTCCCATCGTCATTTTTTTTAAGCCCTCTCCCCCTAAATTTTCATCGATAAATGGAAATTCCTGATAAATAAGCCTATATCTGTTATTTTCCGTCTTCTCGATTTTGTATTCAGCTCTTACAGCTCCAGGAAAAAAGATTGGATACAAGGTATAAAAAGAAAGACCATCGCTACCAAGCTTAAAATTGGTCTTTCTTTTTTCTATTTTTGAAAAAAACTGTTTTGTAAGTTGATTTTTAACAGACAGATATTCAATGTAGCGGTTTATTTTTCCCTTGAGCCGTATATTTCCTTTCAGTTCAGATATAAATACTGATCCAATGACAGAAAAGACCAAAAGAAGAATCGTTACAACAAGCAGAAGTTCAAGAAGTGTAAATCCTTTATTTCTCATAAGTCTTTATTTCCAGAACGGGACGGTTTTGTTTATCAAAAACAGTGTAAGTCGTCTGTTTTATTCCAAAATCTATTGTTCTGGTTTCCTGCCTTATCTTAAACCTATCATCGGTTGTAATCTCACCGGGGATTTTTAAATTTCTTATCTTAAAATACTTTAGTGCCTCCAGCCTTTCTATCTGCTTTTGAATGTCTGTTATATGATGGAACTGTATCTTTATCAAAACTGTGAAAGCTATTGCGAATATGGTAATGGCAACAATAACTTCGAGCAGTGTAAAACCGGAATTAGTTTTGATCCCAGACAGATATATCATCATCAGTTCCTAATTCTCCATCTGGACCCTTTGATTTCAACTCAAATGGATGTTTCTCTGCCGGGGATATATAGACAAAATCATTCCCCCATGCATCTCTTGGAAGACTATCAAGATACTTTTTCCACTTTTTTGGTTCTGGTGGTATTTTTGGCTTTTCAACTAATGCTTTTAATCCCTGCTCTGTTGTTGGATATATACCGTTATCCAGTTTATACATCTCAAGGGCTCTTTTAAGTTCTTTTAACTGAACTCTTGTTGTTTCTACTTTTGCTTCGTCTACTCTTCCTGTTATTCTTGGAATTACGAGAGCTGCAATAAGGGATAAAATCACTATAACAACTAACAGCTCAAGCAGAGTAAAACCTCTGTTTTTCCCCATTTTTCATCCCTGATAATTTTTGCTTAATTATAGCACAACTAAAGAGAACTAATTTAAAAACATAGATTATTTCTTAAGATTTTATATTTGGAATAAGCCTTCTATCAAAACAGTTTACCTATCTTTCTAAATCCAAAAAGATACAGAACTGATCCCAGAATAAACAGAGCAGCAAAATACAGCCATAGATCAGAAACAGGTGTTCCCCTAAAAAACAG
>JALVEJ010000117.1 GCA_027031025.1 Flavobacteriales bacterium
ATGCTATTTAAATTTTGAAGTTTTTGTAAAATAAAGTTGTTATTGATATTAGGTCACAAAAATTTCAATTCCAATTTTTCAACCGGTTTAGCTTCCACTTTTTCCGTAATTTTACATCAAAAAAAAATAGATGTCACAACTTCAGTCGTATGTCAGGTTGCATGTTATCATTTTCATATGGGGATTTACCGCCGTATTAGGCGCTTTGATTCATTTAAATTACTTATCCTTAACTTGGTATCGTATGGGGTTGGCTTCATTTTTTTTAGGAATTTATATTTTGTATTCACAAAAAGAACGTCATTTATTTAGTCGCACCAACAGCAAACAACAATGGCGTTACCTCATAGGCGGAATCATTATAGCCATACATTGGCTGGCTTTTTTTTACGCTATAAAAGTTTCTAATGTTTCCATTACTTTGGTGACGTTATCAAGTGGCGCTTTTTTTACCTCTTTGTTAGAACCGCTTTTATTCAAACGCAAAGTTTACCTATATGAAATCTTCTTAGGGATATTGATTTTAGCCGGTTTTTTGGTGTTGTTAAAGGTTGAAAAAATTAATTTTACCGGTGTTTTCTATGCCTTAATTGCGGCATTTTTATCCGGATTGTTTTCCGTGCTAAACGCTTTGTATATCCGACAGCAATCGGGGGTGCAATTGTCTTTTTTTCAACTATTTTACGGCTTTTTGTTTTTGAGTATCATTTTAGTTTTAAAAGGTGATTTATTTAAGCTGCCTGCACCAAATATAACCGATTGGATATATCTAATCATCTTGGCAAGTATTTGCACGGCTTATGCCTTTACTGCATCTATCAGCTTGATGAAACATTTAAGTCCATACACGGTCATGTTGTCTATAAATTTAGAACCGGTTTACGGAATTATTTTAGCCGTCTGGGTTTTAGGCGACAAAGAAAAAATGTCGTCAGGATTTTATTTGGGTGCTTTTATTATATTGACAATCATTATGTTAAATGCTGTAATTAAATTCAAATTTCAAAAAAAATACTGATTAAATGTTAATGTCTTATGTCAATTTAGAATATTTTTTTACTTTTACACGATTAATCAATTTACAACCAAACTATGGAATATTTAGATTTTGAAAAACCCATACAAGAACTGGAAGAAAATCTTAAAAAGTGTTATGAAATAGCAGAAGAAACCGGTATTGACGCCGGTTGCAAAAAAATAGAAAAAGAAATAGAAAAAAAACAAAAGGAGATTTTTAAGAAATTAACGCCTTGGCAACGGGTGCAATTGTCACGTCACCCCGATCGCCCTTTTACATTAGATTATATAAAAGCCTTAGCCGGCGATACTTTTTTAGAACTGCATGGCGACCGCAATTTTGCCGATGACAAAGCCATGATAGGCGGTTTGGGTAAAATAGGCGACCAAAGCTATATGTTTATAGGCATGCAAAAAGGGCGCAATACCAAAGAGCGTAAATATCGCAATTTCGGCATGGCTAATCCGGAAGGTTATCGCAAAGCCTTACGATTGATGAAAATGGCAGAAAAATTTGGTATTCCGGTGGTAACTTTGATAGACACCCCGGGGGCATATCCGGGAATTGAAGCCGAAGAACGCGGACAAGGCGAAGCCATAGCCCGCAATATTATGGAAATGACGCAATTAGAAACTCCTATTATTACCATAATTATTGGCGAAGGGGCTTCGGGCGGCGCCCTGGGAATCGGTGTGGGAGACCGTGTCTATATGCTTGAAAACACTTGGTATTCGGTCATTTCTCCCGAATCTTGTTCGTCCATTTTATGGCGTAGTTGGGAGTTTAAAGAGCAGGCTGCCAATGCCTTAAAATTGACAGCACCCGACATGCTTAAGCTTGGATTAATTGATGAAATTATCCCGGAACCGATAGGCGGCGCACACCGGCACCCCGATGAAACTTTTCAGACAGTTGCTAAAAAAATTGTAACCACTTATGCCGAATTAAAAAACATACCCAAAGACCAATTAGTCGAACAACGCATGGCAAAATATGCTAAAATGGGCGAGTTTTCTGAAAAATAATTATCATGACCTTACGACAAAAACTATTGACATTAGATATTATCGTTTTATTGACGATAGCTGTATTTTCACTTTTGATCAATGAAGCCGGTAAGCAGGAAATATTGATAAAATATTTTATCCCAATTATGCTAACGGCTTATTTTATAGGAAGATATGTTCCGTTGCAAATCGTCAAAAAACATTTAAACAATCAAAATAAATAAGAAAAGGTATGCCGTTTGGCGTGCCTTTTTAGATTTGAAATAATAACTAAATACCAAGAACTAGTTACTCCTCACTTAATACTTGTTTCTAGTTACTTGAAACTAAAATAAACACTATGAACGATAAAATAGCCAAATTACAACCCGTTGAAATATGGGAAAACTTTGTAGCACTCAATGCAGTGCCACGTCCTTCAAAAAAGGAAGAAAAAGTCCGTCAATTTATGTTAGATTTCGGGCGTAAGCTCGGCCTGGAAACCTTTGAAGATAAAATCGGGAATGTCATCATCAAAAAACCGGCAACGCCCGGTATGGAAAACCGTAAAACCGTGGCACTCCAATCACACTTAGATATGGTGCCCCAAAAAAACAAAGGCACTGAGCACGATTTTGAAAAAGACGGTATCAAAATGCTCATTGATGGCGATTGGGTAACCGCTGACGGCACAACACTCGGCGCCGATAATGGTATTGGTGTTGCCGCTATAATGGGCTTATTGGCTTCCAAAGACATACCGCATCCGCCCCTTGAAGCCCTTTTTACCATTGATGAAGAAACCGGCATGACGGGCGCCCAAAATCTCGAAGAAGGTATCTTAGATGCCGAAATTATGCTCAACCTCGATACCGAAAATGATTCCGAACTCGATATTGGTTGTGCAGGCGGAATTGACATCACGGCAAAAGGCACCTATCAAACCGAACAAACACCCGAAAACAGTCAAGCATATTTAATAAAAGTAAAAGGCTTAACCGGTGGACATAGCGGTATGGATATTCATCTGTATCGAGGCAATGCCAACAAAATTTTAAATCGTTTATTATATCTTGGCAGTCAACAGGGTTTACGGGTTAGCGAGATTCATGGTGGCGGTTTACGCAATGCCATTCCCCGCGAAGCAGAAGCCGTGGTAGTTTTACCCAAAGCAAAAGCCGATAATATTTTAGCAGACATGAAATCCCTAGCGGATACCATTAAAATAGAACAAGCGAAGCAAGACCCCGATTTAACTTTTGAGTTTCTACCGGCTGATTTGCCCGAAAATGTCATGAATCAATCCGACCAAGCCCGGTTAATTAAAACGGTATACGGCGCCCATAATGGCGTTTATAGAATGAGCCCCGATATGGAAGATTTGGTAGAAACCTCTAATAATGTTGCCAGTGTGAATGTGGCAAACGGAAATATTCAAATTGACAATTTAACCCGTTCCAGTGTGGAAAGCACCAAGGAAGATTTAGCTAATGCACTCAAAAGCGTTTACGAATTAGGCGGACTCAATGTTGAATTGTCCGGTTCCTATCCGGGATGGAAACCCAATCCTGACGCCCAAATTTTATCCATTATGACCGGATTGTATGAGAAAATGTATCATCACAAACCCGAAGTAGTGGCTTGTCATGCCGGATTGGAATGTGGTATTATCAAATCACATTATCCCAATATGGAAATAATATCCTTCGGACCGACTATTCAAGGCGCACATTCGCCCGATGAAAGAGTGAATATTAAATCCGTCCAAAAATTTTGGGAATACTTAAAAGAAACCTTAAAAAATATCCCTGAAAAGAATTGAAAGTTAAAAGTTCGTAATGTTATCATCATTCCCTCAAATCAGAAGTAGAGTTAAAGGTGGCTGAGTGTCCCGACCCCGATTTTCGTCGGGGGATGTATCGAAGCCCCGATATCAAATAACCAAATAACCGATTAACCTATGAAACCAGATAAACAAATATTTGATTTAATCCAAAAAGAAACTAAAAGACAAACCGAAGGCTTGGAATTAATCGCCTCTGAAAATTATGTCAGCAATGAAGTATTAAAAGCCATGGGCTCGGTTTTGACCAACAAATATGCCGAGGGCTATCCGGGCAAACGCTATTATGGTGGATGCGAAGTGGTTGACCAAATAGAACAATTGGCTATTGACCGTGCCAAAGAACTTTTTGGTGCCGAATATGCCAACGTTCAACCCCATTCCGGTTCACAAGCCAATCAAGCCGTTTATTTTGCCGTTTTAAAACCCGGTGATACGATGATGGGTTTTGACTTGGCACACGGCGGTCACTTAACTCATGGCTCGCCGGTCAATTTTTCCGGGAAACTTTATAATGTCATATCTTATGGCGTAGATGAAGCGACCGGGCGAATTGATTACGACAAAATGAGAGAAACCGCCTTGAAACATCAACCCAAGTTGATTGTTGCCGGTGCTTCTTCTTATTCACGCGATATGGATTTTGCCAAATTTAGAGACATAGCCGACGAAGTCGGTGCTTTACTGATGGCTGACATCTCCCATCCCAGCGGTTTGATAGCCAAAGGCATATTGTCCGACCCAATGCCTTATGCCCATATTGTGACAACCACCACGCATAAAACTTTGCGTGGTCCGCGTGGCGGCTTAATTTTGATGGGTAAAGATTTTGAAAATCCGATGGGCTTAAAAACACCAAAAGGCAACATTAGAAAAATGTCTGCCGTACTAAACTCAGCCGTATTTCCCGGATTGCAAGGCGGACCTCTTGAACATGTGATAGCAGCTAAAGCCGTCGCTTTTAATGAAGCTTTACAAGATGATTATATGGACTATATTTTACAAGTTCGTAAAAATGCAAAAGCTTTAGCCAAAGCCTTGGTAGACAGAGATTATAAGGTCATTTCTGGAGGCACGGACAACCATATGATGTTAATTGATTTACGTAACAAAGGTGTTACCGGTAAAGAAGCCGAAAATGCTTTGGTACAAGCTCATATTACCGTCAATAAAAATATGGTGCCATTTGATGACAAGTCGCCTTTTGTAACCTCCGGTATTCGTATCGGCACACCGGCTGTAACTACAAGAGGTTTGGTTGAAGACGATATGGAACGCATTGCTTTCTTTATCGATAATGTTATCGAAAATATAGAAAATGAGGTTATCATTCACGATACTCGAAATGAAATAGCTAAATGGATGAAAGAAAAACCATTATTTGCAAAATAATTTTGATATTAGAAAAATATTAGTAAATTTGTAATGAAATTTAAAAACTAACAATTATGAGCAAATTTGATGATGTAGTAGCAAAAGCTGCTGAACAATTACAAAAAGTAGGTGTAAAAGCCGATGACGCTTTATTAAGAGCCATTGCTAAATCGCAAGGACCTTCCATTTATTTAAGAGATGCTTCATTAGTATCTTGTGGTGATGATGCCGAACTCAAAAGAGTTGAAGATAATTTTATCGTTAAAAAATTAGGCGTTACAGATAAGGATACTATTAAAAAAGCCTTGGACGGCACTTGTGCAAAATTTAAAGACATTCGTCAAAAAATGCGTGTCGCTTTTTATTATGTGCTTGTTAAAGAATTGAAAAAAGAATCTCACTTTGCTTAAATCAAAGTAAAAGATGAATTTAAAGCTCGCTTACCGGCGGGCTTTTTTTTATGAAACTTATACATATGTTATTTATTTTTTATCCAAAAGAAAATTTTAAGCATTAGGGCTTATCGTAACAATGCTCGGAAACATCGGTGTTAAAATAAAAAATAATCAGATAAAAATATAGAGATAATTCACAAATAATCACTACTTTTGTCCAACAATAAAAATAGTATTTATCATGCAAATTGAACAAAAAGATTTAGATAATTTAACGGCACAAATACACATCAAAATAGATGAAAAAGATTATGCTGACAAAGTTGCACAAAAACTTCAAGAATATAAGAAAAATCTAGAAATCCCCGGATTTAGAAAAGGTAAAGTGCCGATGAATTTGATTAAACAAAGATTCGAGCGCGCTTTGATAGCACAAGAAGTTAATGACCAAATGCAAGATGCCTTAAATAAGTATCTAATAGGCAATAAAATACCTATTTTAGGTTATCCCATCCCTTCCGAAACACAAAAAGAAATAGATTGGGCAACAACCAAAGATTTTGAGTTTAATTATGATATTGGTTTGGCACCGGAACTGGACATTGATTTATCTAAATTAGAAGGCATAACGGATTATAAAATTACGGCTGATAAAAAAATGATTGATGAAGAAGTCGTCAAAATACAACAACAATACGGTAGTTTTTCCGATTTAGACGAAGTCAAAAAAGACAGTTTTGTTTTAGGAACTTTTATCAACGAAGATGAAGGTATCAACAGTCAAACTACCGTAAATATGGCAGAATTGACCGAATCAGCTCAAAAAACCTTAATAGGTAAGAAAAAAGGTGATATTGTAGAATTGAATTCAAGCGACTTGTATAAAGACCCACACACTATGATGCATGCCTTAAATATTTCGCATGACAAAGTGCATGGTTTGGAAGTGCCTTTGAAGTTTGAAGTCAATGGCGTTTTTGAATTAAAACCGGCAGAAATCACTAAAGAACTTTTAGATAAAGTATTTGGTGAAGGTAACATTGAAGACGAAGAAGGTTTACGAAAATTTATAAAAGATGATATTGAAAAACAATTAGAGCAAGTATCAGACAATCAATTGCTTAATGATGTCACCGTAAAACTTTTGGAAACGGTTGAAGTGCCATTGCCCGAAAGTTTCTTAAAACGTTGGATTGAAATTGATTCCGAAGGAAAAATTACAGGTGAAAAAGCCGAAGAAGATTTTAAAAACGCCGAAAAAGGCTTGAAATATCAATTGATAGAAGAAGCCATTGCCAAAAAATACGGCATAAAAGTTACTTATGACGAACTATTGGCTTTGGTGAAAGATTTATTAAAAATGCAAATGCTACAATACGGACAGCAATTGCCCGATGAAGAGCAAATAGAAGAAATAGCGAAAAACGTTTTAAAAAATGAAGAAGAAGTTAAACGTTTAAGTGATCAAATCCTCAAGAAAAAATTGGTCAAACTATACAAAGAACAAGTGCCGGTTCAAAAAAAACGTATCGGTTATAATAAATTTTTAGATATAAAAAATGAGGAATGAGGAGTGAGGAAAAACGATAAAATTATGAAAAGAATTATTTGAATAAAAACTGAAAGTAATAAAAAAAATATCAGATTAATAGAAAATATTATAAAATTCTCATTCCTCAAATTAAAAGCAGTATAATTGTATACAGTAAATAGTAAACATTAATGAGTAAAATATTCTTTGAAGCACAATAAGTCATCATTTCCTCAAATAACCATAACCGATTAACCAGATAACCAAATCACCATATAAATATGAACAATTTAGGTAAAGATTTTAGAAAATTTGCACAAGATAAAAAGCGCATCAGCAGTTTAAGCCTCGATGCCTTTGAAAACAGCATGACCCCTTACATCATTGAAGAACGGCAACTCAATGTAGCACAAATGGATGTATTTTCACGATTAATGATGGACCGTATCATTTTCTTAGGAACGGCTATCGATGACCATGTTGCCAATATTCTCCAAGCCCAATTGCTGTTTTTAGAAAGTTTAGATGCCAGTAAAGATATTCAAATCTATATCAATTCGCCCGGTGGCGGTGTCTATGCAGGATTGGGTATTTATGATACCATGCAATATATCCGGCCTGATGTCGCAACTATCTGCACCGGCTTAGCGGCTTCTATGGGTGCCGTATTGCTGGCTGCCGGTGCCAAAGGTAAACGGGCTGCTTTGCCCCATTCCAGAGTGATGATTCATCAACCGCTTGGTGGTGCCCAAGGACAAGCATCCGATATTGAAATAACGGCGCGTGAAATATTGAAATTAAAAGATGAATTATACGAAATATTAGCCAAACACACCGGACAAGATATTAAAAAAATAGAAGAAGATGCCGACCGCGACTATTGGATGAGAGCCGATGAAGCCAAAGCATACGGTTTGATTGATGAAGTGTTAATCAGAAAAAATTAAGATTCTATGAGTAAAAATTATTGCTCATTTTGCGGACGACCGGAATCATCTGTCGAAATGCTTATTTCGGGATTGGAAGGCTATATTTGCAGTGATTGTGCCCGGCAAGCTTATGAGATAACACGAGCTGAATTTCAAAATAATCATGGAGACGATTTCATCGCTGATTTAGATGAGCTGAAAAAACCGAAAGATATTTTTAATTACCTTAATCAATATGTTATCGGGCAAGATGAAGCCAAAAAAACCTTGGCGGTGGCTGTTTACAATCATTATAAACGTTTACTACAACAAGATACTGGCGATGATGTCGAAATAGAAAAAAGTAATGTCATCATGATTGGCGAAACCGGAACCGGTAAAACCTTAATGGCAAGAACCATCGCCAAAATGCTTGATGTACCTTTTGCCATTGTAGATGCTACGGTTTTAACACAAGCCGGCTATGTCGGTGAAGATGTGGAAACTATATTAACACGCTTACTACAAGCCGCCGATTACGATGTGGCAAAAGCCGAGCGTGGCATTGTCTTTATCGATGAAATAGATAAAATTGCCCGAAAAGGAGACAATCCGTCTATTACCCGTGATGTTTCCGGTGAAGGGGTGCAGCAAGCTTTATTAAAACTTTTGGAAGGCACAACAGTTAACGTGCCGCCACAAGGTGGCCGCAAACACCCCAACCAAGAATTTATCAAAGTCAATACACAAAATATTTTGTTTATTGCTGGCGGCGCTTTTGCCGGTATTGATAAGATTATCAGCAAGCGTATCAATATGAAACCTTTGGGGTATCAAGCACAAAAGCAAGAACAAATCGATGAAGATAATATTTTGCGTTATGCCATTCCTACCGACTTGCGTAAATACGGGCTAATCCCGGAAATTATTGGACGCCTACCGGTTTTAACATACTTAAACAGTTTGGATAAAGATACTTTAAAACGTATCTTAACCGAGCCAAAAAATGCTTTAATCAAACAGTATAAAAAATTGTTTGAAATGGATGGCATCCAATTGATTGTTAAAGACGAAGCCTTAGACTATATAGTTGACAAAGCCATTGAATACAAATTAGGTGCTCGGGGTTTACGTTCACTGGTAGAAGCGACGCTTAAAGATGATATGTTTGCTTTACCCGGAACCAAACGTAAAAAATTGGTTGTTGATAAAAAATATGTCGAACAAAAATTATCAAAAACATTATTGGATAAAATCAGAAAAGCTTCATAAGCACAGCCGGCGGAATTCAATCTGCCGGTTTTTTATAGAAAATTTATCGTGAAAAATCAGTTCTTAATGCATAATATTTCTTTATATTTGTGGCAAATAGGCTATTTTTTATAACTCATAACAAATAAGTTTATTCAATAACTATTACATTTTTAACATAAAAATTTTCAATTAATGAAATTCGATATAATTATATTAGGCAGTGGTCCCGGTGGTTATGTAACGGCTATCAGAGCGGCACAACTGGGTTTTAAAACCGCTATTGTCGAAAAAGAAAATCTCGGTGGTGTTTGCTTAAATTGGGGGTGTATCCCTACCAAAGCCTTATTAAAAAGCGCTCAAGTTTTTGATTATATCAAACATGCCGATACTTA
This sequence comes from Flavobacteriales bacterium, assembly GCA_027031025.1. Classification (GTDB taxonomy): domain Bacteria; phylum Bacteroidota; class Bacteroidia; order Flavobacteriales; family Flavobacteriaceae; genus WGBX01. The sequence goes on from JALVEJ010000117.1 coordinate 9,702, forward strand.
TGGTGTTACTACAAACGAACCAAAAGCAGATTTTCCTAAAATGATTTCGCGAAGCCGGGAGGTGGCAGAAAGCATGAGTAAAGGGGTGTCGTTTTTGATGCGAAAAAATAATATTACCGTTATAAAAGGTTACGGCAAAGTCTTACCCGGAAAAAAAGTGCATATCACCCACGAAGATGGTTTGGAATCGGTTGTTGATGCGGATCATATCATTATAGCCACAGGTGCTCGTGCCAGACAATTACCAAACTTGCCTATTGACGGCAAAAAAATCATTGGTTACCGGCAAGCCATGACCTTGGAACAGCAACCCGAATCTATGATTGTAGTTGGGTCCGGAGCAATCGGTGTTGAGTTTGCCTATTTTTATAACACTATCGGTACCAAAGTGACTATTGTGGAATATTTAGACCGCATTGTTCCTCTGGAAGATGAAGACGTTTCTAAACAATTAGCCCGCTCGTTTAAAAAATCGAAAATCAAAGTCATGACAGCTTCCGAATTACTTTCGGTTGACACTTCCGGTGATAAAGTTAAAGCTATTGTCAAAACCAAAAAAGGTGAACAAGAATTGGAAGCTGATGTGGTGTTGTCGGCAGTCGGTATCAAGTCAAATATAGAAAATATCGGCTTGGAAGAAACCGGTATTCAAGTGGAACGGGATAAGATTGTGGTCGATGATTTCTATCAAACTAATGTCTCGGGTTATTATGCCATAGGCGATGTGATTAATACACCTGCCTTGGCACATGTAGCTTCGGCGGAAGGCATTACTTGTGTAGAAAAAATTGCCGGTTTAGACCCCGAACGGATTGATTACAACAATATACCGGGGGCTATTTATACCGAACCGCAAATAGCTTCAACCGGCTATACCGAAAAACAAGCTTTGGAAGCAGGATACGAAATATTAGTGGGTAAATTTCCGTTTACTGCAAGTGGCAAAGCCAAAGCTGCCGGACATACGGATGGTTTTATCAAAGTGATTATTGACAAAAAATACGGCGAAATTTTAGGGGCACACATGATTGGTGCCAATGTTACCGAAATGATTGCCGAAATAGTTGCGGCTCGCAAAGCCGAAGCCACCGGTCATACCTTGCTCAAAAGCATTCATCCGCATCCGACTATGAGTGAAGCCATTATGGAAGCCGTGGCTGCGGCTTATGACGAGGTGATACATTTGTAACGTAAGCAGATAAAACAATAGAGAAACCATTGAACCCCAAAAGGGTGATATTATTATTAAACCACCAAAATTATGTCAGAAAAAATAAAAGTAAGAACTATGGCGGAATTAGCCGCCGAAGGCAAAGAACCCGAAATATTGTTTTGGGTGGGCTGTGCCGGTAGTTTTGATGACAGAGCCAAAAAAATTACCAAAGCGTTTACCAAATTGTTAAATAAAGCTGGTGTGGATTTCGCGGTTTTGGGAACCGAAGAAAGTTGTACCGGTGACCCCGCCAAACGTGCCGGAAACGAATTTTTGTTTCAGATGCAAGCATCGATGAATATTGAGGTGATGAACGGCTACAATGTTAAAAAAATTGTGACGACTTGCCCGCATTGTTACAATACGTTTAAAAATGAATACCCCGATTTGGGTGGAAAATATGAAGTATATCACCATACGGAATTGCTACAATCTTTATTAAACGAAGGTAAACTCAAAGTAGAAGGTGGTTCTTATGATGGCATTGACATTACTTACCATGATCCTTGCTACTTGGGACGGGGTAACGGGCAATACGAAGCGCCGCGTAGTGTCTTACAACAATTGGAAATAGATATCAAAGAAATGGCGCATCATAAAGAAAACTCCCTGTGTTGCGGTGCCGGTGGCGCACAGATGTTTAAAGAAGCCGAACCGCAAAAAGAAGAAATATTTGTGATGCGTACTCGGGAAGCTTTAGAAACCAATCCTAAAGTTATAGCTACGGCTTGTGCTTTTTGTAATACTATGATTACAGACGGTGTTAAACACTATAACAAAGAACAAGAAGTTAAAGTTTTAGATATAGCTGAGATTTTGGTTGAAGGGGTAAAATAAGGTTTTGTTTATTAATACCAAAAAGCAACGGTTTATTGGACTAATATATAGTTGTTTTTGCTATTAGATACTCAGCCGGAATGTTACTTTGCTCATCCTATGTTTGCAAAAGCAAATGAATTTGACTAAATTTGAAATCTTTATTAATCAAAAAAGGTAGAAAAAAGAATAAGACTTCTAATTGTCTTTAGAAGAAAGAGCGACTGAGAAATCT
>JALVEJ010000118.1 GCA_027031025.1 Flavobacteriales bacterium
GATTCCGGCCTGAAACTCCGTGATCCTGAGGTTCAGTGCAGGATGATTTCCAAACTCTATCCAGTTAGATATTTTTTCATCAAGATCAACACTGTTTGTTAAGATAGCTCCTCCTTCTCCCATAGCAACATTTTTTGATGCATAAAAACTGAAAGCTGACATATCACCTAAATTTCCAGCTTTTTTACCTTTGTACTGGGCTCCATGAGCCTGTGCAGAATCCTCAAGCACATAAATGCCCTTTTCTCTGCATATCTGATTTATTCTGTCCATGTCAGCTGTCTGACCAAAAAGGTGTACCGGTATTACAACTTTTGGGCTGTATTTTTCAATTGCCTTTTCAAGCTGATCAGGATCCATACAGTAATCCTCTCCCACATCAACAACAACAGGCTTTCCTCCTGCAAGTATGACAGCATCTATTGTAGCCATAAAACTGATTGAAGGAACTATTACAACATCTTCCTTTGAGTTTATACCGAGAGCTTTCAAAGCTATGTACAGGGCCGCTGTACCGCTACAGACTGTATGGCAGAATGTTGCCCCAACATAATCACAAAATGATTCTTTAAATTTTAAAGTCCATCTTCCTCTGGTTATCTGTCCGCTTTTCATAATTTCTAAAACCGTTTTTTCCTCTTCAGCACCAAAAACAGGCTTTATTATTGGTATCATCCTCTCTCCTTTATACTGTAAATTTGCTGAATTCCTTTAGAATATTAATTGCCCTGAAAGAGCTTTCAAAGGAAGGTTCTTTCAAAAACTGTTTTATCATCAGCTCCAGTTTATCAACCCCGTCCTTATCTTTTACTGTTCCGTCAGGATATATTATTTTATCCTCTGCAAAATTAAGAGTTATATCCCCTTTCTCTGTTTTTAAAAGCCACTCCCTCCTTAAAAATTCATGGCTCCACGCAACCTGAAGGAAAAAACTGTTATTTTTTGTTTCCCCTTCCACCTCAAATATATCTCCCTTATCCTTTACTTTTTTGATTGTAAAATCACCAAAAAGATAGCTCATTATATAAAGATCGTGCCACGCCAGATCGAAAAAAGGATTTATGTATCCTCTGCCTAAGTTCAGTCTGTAAGCTCTTATATCGCTTACGTCTGTATCTATTTCAAGGTTTCTAACTGTGTTTGCCCTGAGTTCTATCTCTGATACTGATAAAACAGCTCCTTTTTTTTCTGCAAAATCTACAGCCTCTTCAAGCTCAGAAGGATCTATTGAGGGGGGCTTTTCAACCATAACATTAATTCCCCTTTCAAGGGCTTTTTTTGCAAGGGGAATGTGAGATCTTGGATCTGTTGCTATAAAAAGATGGGAAATATCTTCTTTTTTTACCGCCTCATCAATGTCTGTATATTTACCGAACTTATCAGGATATTCTGCAAGTTTCTTAGAATCCAAATCTATAAGAACAGCATCAAGACCTAAAAGATCAAATTTTTTTATATATTTTGACCCCATATTCCCTGTTCCAACAATTCCAATTTTCAAACAACAAACCTCCAATTTTTTCAGGTAAAAACTTATAGCAAAAAAAGTGCCAACAAATTTTTAAGAAAATAGGGGTGTTTTAAAACAAAAAATTTGCAGATTTGCAAAAATTACCTCAAAAGTCCATAGTCTTTAAGAACCTTCTTAAGCTTTTCTTCATTCTTAGGGTTCATATAGTACAGAGGAAGCCTCATCTCATTATCATCAATAAGCCCCATAAGGTATGCTGCCGTTTTAACCGGTATAGGGTTTGTTTCCACAAAAAGTATCTTGAAGAGATTCCAGTACCTGTTGTGAATTTTTCTTGCTTCCTCAAAGTTTCCGTCCAGAGCAAGCCTGCACATATTTGCTATATCCTCGGGTATTATGTTGTTTGCAACAGATATAACACCTTTTGCACCTACAGCCATCATTGGAAGGGTCAGAGCATCATCTCCAGAGAGTATAACAACTTCAGGGTTTGTTAGATTTATTGTCTCTGAAACCCTTGCCACATTTCCTGTAGCCTCCTTAATTCCTATTACATTAGGGAAATCCGAATATATCCTTGCAAAAGTCTCAGGAATCATGTCTGTTCCTGTTCTTGAGGGTATGTTGTATAGGATGAGGGGTATATTTGTTTCTTCGCATATCGCCTTAAAATGCTGGTATATCCCTTCCTGTGTTGGCTTGTTGTAATAGGGAACAATCTGTAGTGATCCATCAACACCTGCTTTTTCCGCTGATTTTGTCAGTGCTATCGCTTCATGGGTTGCGTTAGCCCCTGTTCCTGCTATTATGGGAATTCTCTTGTCTGCATACTCAACAGCAAGGTTTATAAGTTCTTCATGTTCAGGAAATGTCAGCGTTGCTGATTCTCCTGTTGTTCCAGCAACAACAATCGCATCTGTTCCTTTTTCAACGTGAAAATCTATAAGATTTTTCAAAGACTTTCTATCTATAGAACCATTTTTAAATGGTGTTATGAGAGCAACCAGTGATCCTTTAAACATACCTACCTCCAGACTTGAGAAATTTAAGTTAAATAATAGTTTATAATATATTTGCTTTTTTATCCTATTTCTATGGAGGGAATATGTTTTTAGACAAAATTATCGGATTATTTTCCAATGACATCGGGATTGATCTGGGAACAGCAAATACCATTGTATTTGTTAAAGGTAAAGGTATAGTTCTTTCTGAACCATCTATAGTCTCAATAGATACAAGAACAGGTAAAGCCATTGCTGTAGGAGAAGAATCTAAACAAATGATAGGAAAAACTCCAAAAGAGATAGAAGTTATAAGACCTTTAAAAGATGGTGTAATAGCAGATTTTGATGTAACACAGGAGATGCTAAAGTACTTCATAAAAAAGGTTCACTCAAATACGTCTCTGACAAAAATATTAAGACCAAGACCTCGTGTTATAATAGGTGTCCCTTCAGGTATAACAACTGTGGAGAAAAGGGCTGTCATTGATGCAGCAAGACAGTCTGGAGCAAGGGATGTTTTTCTTATTGCAGAACCAATGGCGGCTGCTTTAGGTGCTGACCTTCCGATACAATCACCAGGAGGAAATATGATTGTTGATATAGGAGGGGGAACTTCAGAGATAGCTGTTATCTCATTATCAGGTCTTGTTCTTTCTGAGTCTATAAAGATCGCCGGAGATGAGATGAACACGGCAATAATACAGTTTATGAAAAGAGAACACAACCTTCTTATAGGAGAGCAGTCTGCAGAAAGGATAAAAATAGAACTTGGATCTGCTTATCCTTCTGAGAGAGATAAAGAAAGTATGGTTGTCCCTGGTAGAGATCTTAGAGGTTTACCTGGAAGTGTTGAGATAAAAGGGGATGAAATAAGACACGCCCTTGAACCTGTTATTCAGAATATAGTAAATGCTGTAAGGCTTGCCCTTGAAAAAACACCACCTGAACTTTCTGCAGATATAGTAGAAAGGGGAATAGTTCTTGCAGGAGGTGGCTCTCTTTTACATGGGATGGATGTTAGACTGAGAGAAGAAACTAATCTTCCTGTCTATTACTGTGATGATCCACTAACGGCAGTTGCAAGGGGTATAGGAAAAGCCTTAAATGATATTGAGCTAATAAGAAAAATATCTTTGCAGTGAAATGAAAAAAAGGCTGTATATATATGTTTTTACAGTACTGATCCTTCTTGCAGGTGGATTTTTTGTTGTTAAAACCGATCTTGTAAAAAGTATAGCTCTTGATGCATCTTACCCTTTTTTAAGATCAGTCTCTGAACTAAAAGATTTCGCAATATTTTTGACCCAAATACTCAGTTCTAAAGACAGTCTGATTAATAAAAATAAAAAACTTCAGCAGGAAATAGAACTGCTCAAAGCACAGATAATATACCTGAAAAATATAGAAAGTGAAAATAACAACCTGAAAAAAATTCTAAATTTTGTCAGCAATAAACCAGAGTTTTCTTTTAAAACAGGAAAGATTATAGGTTATTCCTCAGACAGTTGGAATGGATTTGTAATTATTAATATAGGCAGTACTGATGGAATAAAAAAAGGAGATATAGTTGTAGCAAACGGTTATCTATTTGGAGAAGTGTACCAGGTTGGTGCATTTTCTTCCTCTGTGATACTGACATCAGACAAAAATTTTATGATTTCAGCAAGATGTAGAAAAACAAGAGAGGCTGTTTTTTATAGAGGTAAGAATACTAAAGAAGGAAAGCTACTTTATGTAAAACCTGAGCAAGATATAAGGATAGGAGATGTTGTAGAAACAGCAGGTTTTGAATCAGGTATTCCTGAAGGTATCCCAATTGGAACTGTTAAATCAGTATCCTACGATGAAGGAAATTTTTACAAAAATGTTTCTGTTTCTCTCAATATAAATCCTTTAGAAACTGAATATGTGATTGTGTTATCAAGAAAAGAAACAGGTAAGAAATGAAAGTTTACTTTTTTGCTTTTTCAGTTTTGCTGTTGCAAATAGCCGTATTCCCTGAGTTTTTATCATTCCAAAATATTACACCAGATATTCTTACCGTGTTCGTTATTATTTTTACTTTAAAAAATGACTTTTTTAGATCAATAAAACTTGCATCTTTTATAGGAATACTTCAGGATCTGTTATCCCCTTTAGATCTGGTCTTTAACACAACAATAAAAATATTTATCGCCTCTCTAACCTATCTGCTAAAAGATAGGTTTAATTACACAAATATAGTTGTAAAAGGTTTTTTTCTGATATTTATAATATTTTGCGACATTTTCCTGAGAAGCTTTTTGCTTTTTTTAAAAACAGGAATTTTTGAAATTCCATCATTCAGCTTTTTTTATATCTTAGTGAACTTTATACTTTTTTATATAGTGGTATTAAAGGATGAATACAGATAGGATTAAGAAAATCATATATCTTTTTATTATCGTTTTTATTATATTAGAGGCAAGGATTTTTTATCTTCAGGTAATCAAAGGCAATTATTACAGGAAAATCTCAGAAAAAAATCATATAAGGATAATGATAACAAATCCACCCAGAGGAAAAATATACGACAGAAATGGGATACTTTTAGCCTACGATGAACCATTATTTCAGATATATACATATCCATACCTGATCAAAAAAAGATTTGAAAGTATAAAAAAAGATCTTGAAAGGATATTACAAATAGATATACCAGAAAAAGTTGAGAAAAAAATAAAAAATGGATATGCAAATAAAGTTATCATTCAAAAAAAACTTACACAAATTCAGGTCAAAAAATTTATAGACAACTGGCAGTTTTTTGAAGGTATATTCCTTGAGGTTCAGCCAAGAAGGGTTTACACAGAGTATGCCAGATATATGCCTCATTTGCTTGGTTATGTAGGCTTTCCCTCAGAAAAAGAACTTAAAGAGAACCCTGATTTAACAGCAGATACACTTATAGGAAAAAGCGGTGTTGAAAAAATATTTGACAAGTATCTGAGGGGAGATTACGGGGCAAAGGCTGTGATGGTAGATGCAAAAGGAAGAATAGTGAAAACACTATGGGAAAAACAACCGAAAAGAGGAAGTGATATATATCTTACAGTTGATGCAAGGGTGCAAAAAATAATTTATGATGCTTTTAAAGAATCGGGACAAAAGTCTGGAGCTGTTATTATTGTTGATCCTAAAACATACGACATAATATCCCTTCTCAGTTTTCCTATATACGATATTCAGAAATTTTCAGACGGGCTAAGTAAAAAAGAATGGAAAAATCTGTTAAAGAACAAATATAAACCATTGTTTAACAAAGCTTTGCATGGGATTTACCCTCCTGGATCAATATTTAAAATAACTGTAGCCCTTGCAGCACTTCAGGAAGGGGTTATTGCACCGTACCAGAAAATATACTCGGGTCCACAGTTTCAGATCGGAAAATGGGTTTACAGGAACTGGGATCCAAAAGGTTGTGGAAAGATAGACGTTATACAGGCTCTTGAGATGTCGTGTGATACTTATTTTTATCAGGTTGGTCTTGATTTAGGATCAGAAAAGATAAGTTTTTATGCAAAACTTTTTGGACTGGGGGAAAAACTCAACCCTGAGATTGAACAAAAAAAGGGAAGAATACCCGATCCCCAATGGAAAATCGCAAAAATAGGAGAACCCTGGTATTTAGGTGATACCGTAAACTACAGTATAGGTCAGGGTTTTTTAGCTATCACACCATTTGACAGTACAAAAATACTTGTTCCTGTTTTAAACGGCGGATATGTTCTGAAACCAAAACTTTTAAAAGCATACTTTGACATGGAAAAAAGAAGATTTGTTAAGGTTGAAACACAACAAATAAGAAAAATTTATATAAAAAGGTTTTTTTATAATGTGATAAAAAAAGGTCTTTATCAGGTGGTTTATGGAGAAAGAGGGACGGCAAAACTGCTTTCTTTGGCTCCCGTAAAAAACGGAGGAAAAACCGGAACGGCACAGGTTTTCAGACACAAAAAAAGAAAAGAAAAGATTGAAAAGTGGTATCTTCAAAACCATGCATGGTTCGTTGATTTTGTCCCCTATAAAAAACCCAGATATGTTATATCTGTATTTGTTGAACACGGTATTGGAGGTAGCAAAACAGCTGTTCCAATAACCAAATCAATATTAGAAAAAATGTATTCTGAAGGGATATTGAATGAAAGCAGGTAGATTATTTTTTGGTTATGATTTTTATATCGTTTTTCCAGTTAGTTTTCTAATATTTTGGAGTATATTGAATATTTACAGTGCAACAATCCATGAGTATAAAAATCTTTACCTGAAACAGGCTTTATACGGAACTATAGGATTAGGAATTTTGCTGATATTTCCAAGAATTAATTACAGAAAAATTGTTAATCTCTCCCCTTTTTTATACATAATCGGGATACTGTCTCTTGTAGCTGTGATTTTTGCCGGAACTACAATCTTAGGTGCAAAAAGATGGATAAGCCTGGGTCTTTTTACTATTCAGCCTTCAGAATTTATGAAATTTGTACTGATACTGATAACAGCTTACATCTTAGGATCAGGAAAAGAAAAAGTAGACGGAAAAAAGGCATTAACAGCAGGTTTGATCGCCGGAATTCCCTTTTTTCTTACGATGAAACAACCAGATCTTGGAACAGCTATAACACTATTAATTCCTGTTGTTGTTATGCTTTTTGTTGGGGGGTTGAACAAAAAAATAATATATGGAACCGTATTAACAGGTATCCTATCTTCACCTTTTATCTGGGATCATCTAAAAGATTACCAGAAGAAGAGAATTATAGCATTTATCAATCCAGAGGCTGACCCTTTCAAAAGTGCCTATCATATTCTACAATCAAAAATAGCTGTAGGATCAGGGCAGATCACAGGTAAAGGTTTTTTACAGGGTACACAGTCAAAGCTTTTCTTTCTGCCTGAACAGCATACAGATTTTATCTTTGCAACGATAGGGGAAGAATGGGGGTTTATCTTTTCATCTTTTATTCTTATACTTTATCTGATTATAGGTCTGAGGATATTTTACTGGGGAATAAAGGTGAAAGACCCTGAAGGAAAGTATATATGTTTTGGGGCAGGCAGTCTGATATTAACCCAAGCCTTTATTAATATTGCCATGACAATAGGTCTTGCTCCTGTTGTGGGGATAACACTTCCATTTCTTAGCTATGGTGGAAGTTCAATGGTTACATTTTCCCTTATAATCGGGATAGTTCTCAGTATAATTAGAATCCACAAGCTTGAGAAACTGCATTTCAGCTGATAATGTCAGTATCAAGAATTATTCCAGCAGGCTACATTTCCTATCTGACAGACAAAGTATCTTTTTTTAAAATTGTGTTATGGTATTCCCTATTATAAGGATCACAGCGTATACAGGGATGACAACAGGTGTTATATATGGCTTACAGAACAAAAAGGGGATGAACTCCCCTTTTATGCATCTATTGGATATACTGAAACGACCTTTTTGCCTTTAGCTCTTTCAAATTTAACAATGCCATCAACAAGGGCAAACAGTGTGTAATCCTTTCCAAGACCAACATTTTTTCCAGGATAGATTTTTGTTCCCCTTTGTCTAACGAGTATATTTCCCGCTTTTACAACCTGTCCGTCGTACCTTTTAACACCAAGCCTTTTGCTAAAACTGTCCCTTCCATTTTTTGCTGAGCCACCGCTTTTCTTGGAAGCCATATTTTATTCCTCCTTTAAGCCTTTATTTCTTTGATCTTAATGAGTGTATAAGGCTGTCTGTGGCCGTTTAGCTTTTTGTAATTTTTCTTTCTTTTAAAATGAAACACAAGCACTTTTTTACTTTTCCCATGCTTGACCACTTCAGCCTCAACCTTGCCTTCTGTTTTTATGTTTCCCTGATCATCCCTTATTAATGATGCATCAAACTCAACAGTTTCTCCCGGCTCTGCACACAGCTTTTCAACCCTTAAAAGCATCTCTGGTTCAACCTTGTACTGCTTTCCGCCTGTTTTTATAACAGCATACATTTTTCCTGTACCTCCTGTCAGCTATTTAAAGCAAAGGAATATTTTATTACAATTAATATCTTCATTCAAGATTTTTGAAAGTTTTTTGGATCAGTTTTGTGATTTTGGTTTTTTAATACACACCTTTAATAAAAAAACATATTCTGATATAATATCTGTTTCGTATTTCTATTTTTGGTATTAAGGAGGTTAAAATATGGCAGCACCAAAAAGAAAAAAATCAAAAGCAAAAACAGCGATGAGAAAAGCCCACTGGCTAAAAAAGATTAATATCCCCGGACTGTCCTTATGTCCAGAATGTGGACAGCCAAAGGCACCCCATAGGGTATGCCCCCACTGTGGATACTACAAAGACAAAGAGGTGGTAGAGGTAGTTTAATTGTATATTGCTTTAGATGCCATGGGGGGAGATAAAGCTCCCCAGAGTAATGTTGAAGGAGCGGTTTTATTTGCTAAAGAATTTAAGGTAGGTGTTTATTTAGTAGGTGATAAGGATATTCTACAAAAAGAGCTTGATAAATATAGAGCAAAGGATCTTCCTATAGAGATAGTACACGCTGAAGATGTTATAGAGATGGACGAACCTCCATCTATAGCTGTTAGGAGAAAAAGAAAGTCTTCCATGTATATTGCCGGAAAACTTGTAAGGGAAGGAAAAGCCCAGGCTTTTGTTTCTGCTGGAAACACAGGTGCAGCGATGGCAATATCAAAGTTTGTTGTGGGGGCAGCTGAAGGAATAGAAAGACCGGGTATTGCCGTTGCATTCCCAACAAAAAAAGGAAAACCAACCGTTCTTATTGATGTTGGTGCAAATGTTGACTGTCGTCCAATGCATCTGGTCTATTTTGCTGTAATGGGACATACATATGTTAAGGAAATACTGAAAACTTCAGAAAACCCAAAAGTGGGCATTCTGAGTATTGGCGAAGAGGAAGGCAAGGGAAACGATCTTGTAAAAGATACATATCCTCTCCTCAAAATGACAGGACTGAACTTTGTAGGCAACGCTGAAGGAAGGGACATATTTACAGGTGATTTTGATGTTATTGTTTGCGACGGATTTGTTGGAAATATAGTTCTGAAAACAAGCGAAAGTCTTGGTTCAATAATCGTTGAGATGATCAAACAGGAAGTTCAGAAAAGTATAGTATCAAAAATAGGAGCTGCACTCATGCTCCCAGCCCTAAAAAGATTCAGGAAAAAGGCTGATTATGCAGAATATGGGGGAGCTCCCCTTCTTGGAACGACAGGAACATGCATAATAACCCATGGAAGCGCAGATGGAAAAGCTATAAAAAACGCTCTAAAAGCAGCATCCCAATTTGAAGAAACCCATTTTAATGATAAACTAAAGGAAAATCTTGAGAATCTATTACCTAAAGAACTAAGGGTATAAAATGGTAAGAGCTGAAATCTCTGGAATAGGGATGCATGTTCCACCCAGAACAATAACAAATGAAGAGCTTGAAAAGATACTTGACACATCTGATGAATGGATAACAACCAGAACAGGAATTAAACAGAGAAGGATAGCCGAAGAATGGGAAAAAGCAAGCGATCTTGCTCTTCCAGCAGCAAGAGAAGCGATAAAGAACGCAGGTATCTCACCAAAAGATATAGATGCTGTTGTGGTTGCAACTTCAACTCCCGACATGACCTTTCCATCTACAGCCTGTTTTTTGTCTGACAAATTAGGTTGTGGAAAACCTATGGCTTTTGATATATCTGCAGCCTGTAGCGGCTTTATCTACGGGCTTACTCTGGGAAACTCCTTCATAACATCAGGTCAGTTTAATAATGTTCTTGTTGTTGGAGCTGAAGTTTTTTCCCAGATAATAGATTGGGGCGACAGATCAACAGCTGTTATTTTTGGAGATGGTGCAGGAGCTGTTGTTTTGTCAAAAACAGAGGAAGAAAAGGGAATACTGTCTGCAGTCATGAAGTCAGACGGATCCCACTGGGGTTCTCTGTACTGTCCTGTAGGTGAAAAACTTAGAATGAGAGGAAGAGAAACTTTTAAACTGGCTATAAAATCTATGGAAACAGCAAGTAAAAAAGCCCTTTCAAACGCAGGAATATCCCTTGAGGATGTAAAGCTTGTAATACCCCATCAGGCAAATATAAGAATAATAAATGCCCTTGCTGAAAGACTTGAGATACCTGAAGAAAAGGTTTTCAGCAATATACATAAATACGGAAATACAAGTGCCGCATCAATCCCTATAGCGATGTATGAAGCTTATAAAGAAAAAAAATTTCAAAAAGGGGATTATCTACTGCTTACAGCTTTTGGAGGAGGCCTTACCTGGGGTGCTGTTGTCTTAAAATTTTAGATAGATGACTGTTTTCCAAAATCCTCAGGTCTTATGGATTCAAGCCATTCTTTCAGGTCTTCTTCCTTAGTATCCGATTCAGTATCTTCAATCTGGGATTTTTGAAGAACATCTTCAGATACAAATATAGGAGCACCGCTTCTAAGGGCTATATTTATAGCATCGCTGGGTCTTGAGTCTATTTTCACCTGACCTGATTCGGTTTTTATCGTTATTTCTGCATAATATGTGTTATCCCTAAGATCGTGAATATGGATATACTCTACACTTCCGTTAAGGATATCTATTATATTATTTACAAGGTCATGGGTCATAGGTCTTGGTCTTGTTATTCCTTCAAGCTGCATAGCTATTGCATTTGCCTCAAAAACTCCAATCCATATAGGAAGAACATGATCTGTATCCTTTCCTTTAAGAACAACTATCGGCATATTTGTCATCGGATCAAGAGTAATTCCCTGTACATTCATCTCAATCATAACTAAAGCCTCCTCGCTTTATACTAATTGCTGCAGCAACTCTCCTTCAAGACTAAATCTGTTAATTTTGTTTATTTTTACCTTAATTATCTCTCCTAACAAATTATGCCCACCTTTTATATGAACAAGTTTATTTGTTCTCGTCCTCCCCACCAATTCTTCTTCTTTTTGTTCCTCAACGAGAATTTCAACTACTTTGTTTTCGTACTCCCTGTTTTTCTTAAATGTAATCTCTTTCTGCATATTTATCAAGTCAGAAAGTCGTTTGCTTATATCTTCAGGATTTTCCGTAATTTCCATCTGTGCAGCAGGTGTCCCAGGTCTTGGGGAGTATTTGAATGCAAAAACCTGATCATACTCAACCTCTTTTAAAACTTTTACAGTTTCAAGATAATCCTTATAAGTTTCCCCCGGAAAACCAACGATTATATCTGTTGATAAGGCTATGTCAGGGATATATTTTCTGAGAAGCTCTATCTTTTCAAGGTATTCCTTCTGTGTATATCCCCTGTCCATAGCTTTCAGAATTCTGTCTGAACCTGCCTGAATAGGAAGGTGAAGGTATTCACACACCTGTGGAATGTCAGCCATCGCTTTTATTGTTTCTTCATCAAGATCCCTTGGATGTCCTGTTGTAAATCTTATT
>JALVEJ010000119.1 GCA_027031025.1 Flavobacteriales bacterium
TTAAATGTGGATTCCTTCGTGCGAAGGAATGAACTGTGTTAATTTCCAAGAAATTTTTTATTTTTTTTCAAAAAAGACTTTGTCTTTTTGTGAAAGTCTTTTTTGAAAAAAAAGAAAAAATTATAAGAGAGCAAGATGATTTTCATTATACATTTTATTACTCTTAACTATTGCAAATGCAATTTTTATTAATTTGTTTGCAATTGCTACTTTTATTACTCTTTCTGGTTTACCGTTCTTTTTTAATCTTTCATACATTTCAATAGCTTGTTTGTTATGTTTTTTTGCTGCCCAACTGCACATATATAGCATTTTTCGCACTCTTGAATTGCCCATTTTACAAATATGACCTTTTCCGTTTACGGAGGTTCCTGACTGATAAATTCTGGGACTAAAACCTATATAAGCAATCAATTGTTTATAATTATCAAAGTTTTCAAAATTATTAGTTAGAACAATTATGGCAATAGCTGTTTTAATTCCAATTCCCGGTATACTTCGTAATAATTTCATTGTTTGTGCATAATTATCACTTGCTATTTCTTTCATTTTTAATTCTAATGTTTTTACTTCGTTGTTTAATTTATCAATTGTTTGTTCAATACTTTCTTTAACTGTAGTGTCAATCATAACAGTTGAATTTAAAGCTTCTAATTGATTTTTCATCATTGTTAGTTGCTTATTATAACTATCAATAATTGTTTGCATTTGTTGCATTCGATAAATAGCATCTGATTGTGGTTTCCAAAATTTTAATTCACTTTGTAAATTCATTTGAATACCATATTTAGCAATGGTTTGAGCATCTTTTTTGTCAGTCTTCGCTCTATTCATTTGCATTTGAGAAAACCTCTTGATAATCAATGGATTTACTACACTGACTTTATACGATTTTTTGTGTAAATAAGTTGCTAATGATAAGTAATAAGGTCCGGAAGCTTCCATTACAACAATACTGCCTTTATCAAGTAATTTTTCCATTTTTTTAAAACCATTTTTGTCGTTTGTAAACTTTCCATATTCCCATTTTTGTTTTTTGTTAATAAAACTTAAGTCAAATGTTTGTTTTGAAATGTCAATTCTTATAACTTTGTGCATAATAAAAAAAATTATAAAAAGGTATAAACTACTTTTTATCTTATCTATCCTAAATACAGGCTTTATGCCTAATGAACTGTTCAAGATTAAGAAGTAGGGGAAAAAGGGACTAACATTCCTTACGGTCTTAATGACAAATGACAAACAATAGTCTTATTTCTTTTTCCCTACCTTTTTTGGTTAATATTTATTTTTCAAATTTATTCGATTTTTTCTTTTTGCAAACATAGGATGACAGCACCTTTCAAATCATAATTTTTCATTATTCTCTTTTTCCTTACTCCGTTGAGACTTCACTCTCAACTTGAAGTCGGGTCTTTGTTCGCTACGCATTTTTCATTTTTTCCCCAAACAATTTGGGGACTCCGTTGCACTACGCATTTTTCATTTTTCATTATTCATTTTTCATTTTAAAAGGTAACAAAAAAAAGATTCACGGATATATAGGCGAAGTTTAATTTAAAAACACACATTATGAAAACACATTTTAAACACATAAACCAAGCATTTCGTACTGGTTTAGCAGTATTGTTATTAGGTTCATTAACAACACTTACAAGTTGTAAAGAAAAAAATAACCCTGAAGATCCAATGCCAAACGGACAAGCATTACACGCACGAATTTTAGATAATAGAGAAGCTGCCGTACAACATTTTACCGTTGGTGGCGGAACTGGTGGCGCTCTTACCGCTGACCACGGTACCAAAATCATCATTAGCCCAAATTCTATTGGTTTAAATGGTCAACCTGTAACCGGAAATATCGATATTGAATTCATAGAAATTTACGATAAAGGTGCTATGGTTTTACAAGATATGTCAACTTCCGGAATAAAACCAAATGGTGATGTTGAAGCTCTAAATTCGGCTGGTGAATTTTATTTAAATGCCACGCAAAACGGGCAACAATTAGAGGTTTTAACGCCTATTTCCATTCAAAGTCGAGGTGTTGCGCCTGCAGATTTTCAATCCATGCAAGTATTTAGAGCCGGTGATGCTTTAGATGATGGAGATAAATGGGAAGAGGCAGATGAAGATAATGATGGTGAAACCGATAATGCAGAAGGGCATGAAGGCCCTGGACCAAACGGATCTTTTGTTTTAAATTCAGTTTTTGATGTTAGCGACTTTGGTTGGACAAATTTAGACAGATGGTCTAGCTATACAGGGCCAAAAACCACTCTTTTTATAGATGTACCAGATGGTTATGATGAAACAAATTGTAATGTATATGTATCTTATGATGGCGAAACCGGTCTTGCAAAAATGGATATTTGGGATACTACTCAAGAAATGTTTACCGAACATTACGGTAGCTTGCCAATAGGAAAAGAAGTCCACTTTATAATGATTGCTGATATTGATGGGCAATTGTATTATAAAATTCAAGGAAACACAATAATAGATAATCATATTGAAGTAATGGATAATTTACAACCTGTTTCTGAAGCAGATTTAAATGCTGCCATAAATGCACTCCCATAAATAATAGTTTTGTTGATTTTTTTTTAGAAAAAGTACTCGATTACCAAGAGTACTTTTTCACAACAAAACACAAATTGGGGAAAATTACTATGCTATTGAAAGTGCTTTATTTTTATAAAGTACTTTCTTTTTATTTATAAAAAGCTTATATTTGTTTCACTACTAATAATCAAAATTATGAACTTACTTTATAAAAAACAGCTATTACTATTTTGCAGCATTTTATCCTTTAATTTATTTGCTCAAGAAACCAAAAAAGATAGCGTTAGAATACACAAAGCCGATTTTATAGAGCAAATTCAAGGAAAAACCGCCATTTTAGAACCTGTTCTAACTCCATTAAGACAAATAGC
Source organism: Flavobacteriales bacterium (assembly GCA_027031025.1). GTDB lineage: Bacteria > Bacteroidota > Bacteroidia > Flavobacteriales > Flavobacteriaceae > WGBX01. The sequence goes on from JALVEJ010000119.1 coordinate 2,937, forward strand.
AGGTGCTCCAAAGGCATTTTGGGAAAATTATTGGGAGTTTGGTGACGGCGATTACAGCTTTGAAGAAAAGCCAAAACACACCTATAAAGAAAGCGGTCAATACGAAGTTAGATTAGTAGCAACTAACAATTATGATGATGGTGAACCGCCAAAAACAAGACCAAAAATGATTTCCGTTAACGGAGGTGATACTGCAAGCAATGAAATGGAATATACCGAAGATCATCATCTTTTTTCACTACATAACGGATTGAGAATTCGTAATAATCGTGACCCAAAACCAGATGAAGAAATGGAATTAATATTAAGTTATGGTAACACCGATGAGATTCCTAAAAATGGAAAAATCTATTTGTTTTTTAACGATAAAAAATTCAAAAATAAAAATTTCGAACTGGTAGATATTCGCTCCTATCACAATGAAACAGA
>JALVEJ010000120.1 GCA_027031025.1 Flavobacteriales bacterium
ATAAATCTTGGTTGCGTATTGTTAGTGCGACCATGTCCTTAATGCTTGTGGCTGTTTTTGCCACCAGTTGTGGCGGTGACCACAAGGGCGGAGCCAAAGCCGGTGCCGGAAATATAGGCGCACCGAGAGGAAAGGAATCTTTCCAAGACATAGTTAAACGTAGAGGTTTGAACGAAGATGATGTTTTAGCAGCCGTTAAAACATATACACCTGATAATATTAAAGACGAAGCGATAACCGCTAACTCGGGAGGTCAAGAAGGTAACTTACCTTCTTATGTCGTGCCTTCTATGCGTATGGTAAAATATATCCCTATCAATACCCGTCAACCTTATGCAGGTTACGGCTATTCGGAAGAAACCTACAATTTGTTGAAAGATGGCTTTATTGACGGTACGGAAATCTTATGGGGTGACACACACCACCCGGGATTCTCTGAAACTAATGGAGACTATAACGGAAAATGGTTGGCTATCAATGATAAAGCCAATCCGAGAGTGTATATAGTAGACCTTAGAGATTGGTCTGTGAAACATGTCATTCAAAACCCTATTTTCCGTTCCGACCACGGTGGTTGTTTCTTTACGCCAAATTCCGAATATTTTATGGAAGCAGCGCAATATCCTGCGCCGTTTGATAGAAAATATCATCCGTTGACCGAAGAAAACTATAAAAAATATTGGAGAGGCGGTTTGACTTACTGGAAATTTGATAATGAGAAAGGCGATGTGATTAAAGACCAATCTTTTACCTTTGAATTTCCGCCTTATACACAAGACTTATCTGATGCCGGAAAAGCCAAATCTTATGGTTGGGGCTTTACCAACTCTTTCTGTTCAGAAGTTTACTTTGGTGGTATCATGCAAGGTCGTCCGCCGTTTGAAGCCGGTTGTTCCTCTAGAGATGTGGATTATCTACACGTGACCAACTGGAAAAAAGCCGAAGAATTGTTCAAAGCCGGCAAAATCGGTAAAAAGGTTATCAATGGTATGCACGTTATTACCATTCCCGAGTCTATCAAATATGGTTTATTGTATTTGATTCCCGAACCCAAATCACCTCATGGTGTGGATGTAAACCCTAGTGGAGAATATATTATCGTGGCAGGTAAATTGGATTCTCATGCTTGGGTGTACAGCTTTGATAAAATTATGAAAGCCATCAAAGACAAAAACTTTGAAGGTAAAGATGAATATGGTATTCCTATCATTCCTTTGGATGCCGCTCTTCACGGAAGTTTAGAAGTTGGTTTAGGACCACTACACAACCAATATGATAGCAGAGATGGCGTGGTTTATACCTCTATTTATGTGGATTCCCGTGTAACCAAATGGGACTACAAAAACTTGAAGGTATTAGATTATGTGCCGTCACACTATAATATTGGTCACTTGGTTTCTTATCACGGTGATACCAAAAAACCTAAAGGTAAATATTTAGTTGCTTTAAATAAATTGTCTATTGACCGTTTCAATCCGGTTGGTCCTTTGCATCCGCAAAACCACCAGTTAATCGATATAGGTGCAGAACATCCGAAGTTGATTTATGACATGCCGTTACCAATGGGAGAACCGCACTATACGGCTATGATGGATCGTAATTATTATGAGGCTAATAACTTGGAAGTTTATCCGGTTGGCACTAATATCGTCACTATGGATAAATCGCCTTATGCTACAGAAGCCGGTGCCGAAAAAGTAGAAACCAAAGGTAATACCGTTGAAGTGTTCGGAACCATTAAAGACGGTAAAGTAACCCCAGCTGACATCAATGTTAAGCAAGGACAAGATGTTATTATTCATTTGACTAACTTAGGACAAACACCTTATGATCATTATGTTTATGAGTTGGTATCTTATGATAAAATGTATCCGTATTCACCGGGTGAAACGGCTACCATCAAATTTAATGCAGAAAAGGCCGGTGTATATCCTATTGTGATCGATCCCCAAAACAGTCCTAAAAAACGCCAATTGGTTGGTCATTTGACTGTGGCATTTGATCAAGATGCCGAAAACAAACGTGTATTGGCTTATACCGAAAGAATTAATTGGGACAACAAAGTTCAAGCCTTTAAACCATCGGCTATCGAGTTGAAAAACATGTTGCCGGGCGAAATGGAATTCTTGAACTATGGTTGTAACGCTTGTCATAAATTCGGTGAGCCATTTAACGGACCTGACTTGTTAATGATTCACAAACGTAGAAGTGACAAATGGTTGAGAGAATGGATATTAAATCCTGAATCTAAATACAAAGATCCGGATATTGAAGCTTTGCGTCAGCAATTTAAATTGGCAATGCCTAATCAACATGTTGATCCCAAAGATGTTGACAAGTTGATTGAGTATATGAAAGCCAAATCTGAGCAAGTCATAAAAGAGATGTCTAAATAAACATTTAATTGTTTGTAATTCAATAAGTTGGGCTGTCAATCTGGCAGCCCAATTTATTGAAAAATAAGTGTCAAAATGTTTGAATCTTATTTAAAATCATTATAAATTTGTATAAAATTTAAAAACAGACTATTATGAATGACAAGGCTAAAAAATTTAAACTTTTGTATATTTTGTTCGGCTTGCTCGGCACCGGACTTATTGTAGCCACCTACTTCTTGCCGATGTGGTGGGTAGCTTTGCAAAGTATACAATATCCAAAAAGCATGTATCCCAAAGGTATCCGTATCGAATTTAAATATAACGGTGTTTATAACGGTTGTGAAGGTGTTCGGGAACGGGAAGAATTGGCAGTAGATGCCGGTGCTGATTGTTTGATTGAAATGAACAAAATTAATCATTTTATCGGTATGTATCCCATAGTGCAAGGGGTTAATGATGTCGATGAATTGGGGAACCACGTGCCGTATCCTGTTTATGCCGGTGATAAAATTCCCGCAGATAAAATACCCGGTGCTTTAAAAACATTGGATAGTATTATGCGTAATGCTCATATTGCTTTTGCAATTTTGGCTATTTTGGGATTAGTATTTGTGTTTGTTCAAAACAAAAAACTGACTTGGGCAGCTGTTTTGACAGCTTTGGCACCTATCTACTTCTTATTAATTTATGTATATTACCTGTATTGGTATGGTCATCATCTAGGTTTGCACGGTGGTGGTGCTTTTAACGGCATCAAACCATTTATGCCTACGGTTTTCGGTGAAGGTAAAGTAGCGCAATTTACAACCATGTCCTATCCTTATGTCGGTTTTTTCGTAGGTTTAGCTGGTATGGTTTTGTTGTTTTTAGCTATTAATTTTAAAAACAAATATTTAAAATCGATTAAGTAATTTCTATCTATTTTTGTATGTGACGGAGATATGTTTTATAAATGTATTTTCGTCACTTTATCATATACATCCCGCCACTTGAAACATGTCAAAATATTTTTACATATTACTTTTAACCTTCACTTATAGCTATGCTCAAGTTGATGAGAGTTACCGTCCCGGATTAATCAATCCCGTTTCAGGATCAGCTGACAGGCAAAATATGCAAAACATTCAGCCCCTGTTAGATACCTTACAACCGGGGGACACTTTGCGATTAAAACCGGGATTTTACTATGGTCCCGGGCATATTAAAACGCCTAATGTGACCATTGATGGACAAGGGAAAGCTACTATTTCTGGCAGGAATTTACGTTCGGTATTATATATTGAAGCCTCCGGTGTAACGGTAAAAAATTGTCATTTGATAGAATCAGGAGATTCTCCGGATAAGATTGATTGTGCCATTAAGATTAAAAAAGCCAATAATTTTAAAATAATCAATAACAAAATAGAAGAAACTTTGTTCGGAATTGATGTGTTTTGGTCAGAAGCCGGTTTGATTAAACACAATGATATCACTTCCATTTCTACCAAACCCAAAGGTTTAAAAGGAGATGCCATTCGGTTTTGGTATTCCAAACACAATTTGGTGCAAGAAAATATTTGGCATCAGGTGCGCGATATGGTTGTTTGGTATTCTTCTGATAATCAATTTGTTGGAAATCGTGGTGTAGGCAACAGATACAGTATTCATTTTATGTATTCGCACAACAATCAAATTTCGCACAACCATTTTTCCAATTCATCCGTAGGTATTTTCTTGATGTATAGCGAAAAAACCATCATGAATAACAATTTGATTGAAGGGAGTCAAGGGGTAACAGGAATGTGTTTAGGGATGAAAGAAACCTCGTCCAATCAAATTATTGATAACAAATTTATTTATTCTGCAAGAGGTATTTATATCGATGTATCGCCTTTTGTGCCTTGGAAAACTAATACCATTTCGGGCAACGAAATTGCTTTTTGCAACACAGCCGTAGAGTTTTTAAAAGATCAAGAAGGCAACATGTTTAGTGAAAATATGTTTCATGACAATTTAACCCAAGTGTTTATTCAAGGCGGTGGCACGGCCAATCGTAATAAATGGCTGGGTAATTATTGGGATGATTATGCAGGATATGATAAAGATGGTGATAATATCGGGGATTTTCCGCACCGGATATATGAATATCATGCCCGTTTATGGCGATTCAATCCCAATATTAAGTTCTTTTACGGCGCACCAATCATGTCTATATTAGATTATTTGGAAAAACTGGCGCCTTTTTCCGAGCCGCAATTTGTGCTGAAAGACCCGAAACCTATATTCAATTTGGATGAATTTAAAAAGAAACGGCATTTTGCGTTAAAGATGCAAATAAAAACTAAAAATTAATAAAATGGGTAAACTCAGACAAATGTTGCAGATGCAACAACAACTCAATGATGCTACCGGAGGTATTGGCTGGGAAAACGGCTATACCAATAAAGGTAAACGCATTAATTGGAAACGTTGTATCTATTTAGAAGCTGCCGAATTGGTCGATTCATACCCATGGAAACATTGGAAAAATATAGAGGCAACACCTGATTATGACAATATCAAAATAGAAATAGTCGATATATGGCATTTCGTTATGTCCGAAGCTTTGAGAGATTATAAAATTAATCAAAAAGGCGATATTGAAAAATTAACTAATGATATAACTAAACTTGTTAATTATCAACAATTTACAGAAAGTGTTAAGCCCATTAACAAAGATATTTACAAGCAAATAGCTTGGGTTGAAAATTTTATTAAAACGGTATTTACAAGTGATGATGTTTTGCAACTGATTGATGCATTTTTTGAGATGGCTTATCAATTACAAATCAATTTAGATGTTTTATACCGTTTGTATGTAGGAAAAAATATTTTAAATAAATTCAGACAAGAACACGGATATAAAGAAGGGACATATATAAAACAATGGAATGGGTTAGAGGATAATGTGGTGATGCAAGAAATTTTAGAGAATCAACCGGATGTAACACCGGAGAAATTGTTTGCGTTGTTGGAAGATGCTTATAGACGTGTAACAAGTAAGTAGAGACGAAAAATTTTTCGTCTCAATTGAAAATTGAAAATTTTCCTCATTTCCTCAAATCAAAAGCAGAAATTTGATTTAAAACAATGAGTAATTATTAAAGAATAAAATAATTTGTGAAGTACAACAAATCCTCAATTCCTCAAATAATTCCCAACAATAGTTGGGAAATAGAAAATAACCATATAATCAAATAACCAAAGATATGGCAGCAACAAATCCGAAAATTAACAGAAGGCAGTTCTTAAAAGCCAGTGTATCGGCAGTGGTATCATTGGCGGTTGTAGGAAGTGCCGCCTACTACTTTAAAGATAAAAGTAGTTTAAGAGAAAAAGGTTTATTGCGTCCGCCCGGGGCAAGAGCCGAAAAAGATTTTTTATTTGCTTGTATTAAGTGTGGTTTGTGTGTACAGATTTGTCCCGTGAGAGCTATTAAATTGGCTGATTGGAATGATGGCTTATCGTATGGCACCCCTTATATTAATCCTGATGTCCAAGCCTGTGATTTTTCTTGTGATGCCATTCAGTGTGCCGAGACCTGTCCTACGGCAGCCATCGATTTTAAAATTTTTAAACATGCCGGTGATAAGGCGGTTGCCCCTTTGTATAAAAAATATCCTAATGGAGATTTCCCCAGAGATATGAATCCGTTTAAGGTGCAAATTATGGCCATGAAACGCGCCGATAAAATAGGCGAAGCGGAAATTCCTAACCCAAACCAATGTCTGGCATATCATGGTCATGGATACAAAGGAACATTAGGCCATGGAAATAAGGGAAAATTGCGACCACCCGGACAAACCGAACGTATCAGAATTGAAGAAACACAAGTCAATCGTGAGATTTGTGATTTGTGTGTGACATATTGTCCTCTTGGTGAGGATGCCATTGTGCTTAATAAAATTGAAGATGGTAAATTTTTACCTGAGGTCAAAGACGGATGTGTTGGTTGTGGTGTTTGTCAAATGGTCTGCCCGACCAATCCGGTGGCTATTGTTGTTAAACCGGTCGATAAAGAACCGCAGTTTAATGTTTAATTTAAAACTTTGAAAGATGTCATTTTTATACGATTGGATTACCAGAGATAAGAAACGCAAGCCTTTACCTGCCAAAGACAGGTCGAACCTGCCGTTTGCCCGTTTGGGTTTTACTTTTAAGGAGTGGCACGACGGACATATCAACAAACATAAATGGCGTAACCGGCGTTGGGCCTTTTTAATTTTTATCAATTTGTTATTTATTGTGTCTTTTGCCTTAGACCTTTCGGTTTTGGAAGGCTCTTTGAGTGGGTCGCGGTTAATAGGGATTTATTTAATGGACCCGTTTAATTCGGCACAAGAATTGGTTATAGGTTCGCGCTTAGGCTATATCGGTATTTTAACAACTAATTTTTGGATAGGCTTTTTCGTTATTATGACGTTTTACTGGCTATTAGGCGGGCGGGCTTTCTGCTCATGGGTCTGTCCTTATCACTTTTTTGCCGAAATGGGCGAACGTGCTCGTGCTTACTTTATCAAAAAGAAAAAAATCAGAGACAAAACCTATGATATTACCGTAAAATATATATTTTGGATTGGTTTTTTGTTTTTGGCATATTTGACAAAAGAATTGGTCTTTGAAGACTTAAATCCGGTTGGTATTTTATCCCGTTCATTGATTTATGGTCCCGGTTTGGCTTTGATTTGGGTTGTGGCTATTTTGCTGTTTGAAGTATTTGGCGTCAAACGTTTTTGGTGTCGTTATGTATGTCCTATCGGAACAACTTACAGTTTCATTGGCGACGTATCACCTATCGGGGTTAAATTTGAATTGGATAAGTGTGGCTATTGTACCGATTGTCAAGATGTCTGTTTGGTGCCGCACGAATTGTGGTTTGTTAAAAAAGGCGCAGCCACACGCGAAGTGCATTTTACCGGTGGCGATTGTACCAAGTGCGGTTTATGTATAGATATTTGCTATGGCGAAGCGCTGTCATTCGGATTTAAAGCCCCAAGCTATGTTATAGGTAGCGTGGAAGAGACAAAAGAATTGCATCCACTGGAAATTCCGGATGATGAGATTGACAAAAAGCAGGAAAAATAAGATATGGAAAAAGTATTAATTGATATCAAAAATTTATCAAAAACTTTTAATAAAGTTCAGGTTATTAAGGATTTAAACGTGCAGTTCAAAGCCGGTGACAGAATTGCGCTCATTGGACAAAACGGCGCCGGAAAAACCACTTTGATACGTTGTATTCTAGGTCTTTACACGTATGAAGGTTTTTTGCAGGTGTTGGGTAAAAATTCCAGAACCGAAAGGGAAGACATTTTGCAAGAAGTAGGTTTTGTACCGCAATTACCACCACCACTTAAAATGACCGTTGCGGAAATCATGGAATTTTTTGCTATCATCACCAAAACTGATAAGCAACGCTTTGTTGAGATTGCCAATGATTTGAATTTAGATGTTGAAAAACATTTAAATAAACCTTTCTTGAAATTATCCGGTGGGATGAAACAAAAATTGCTGGTATCATTGGCTCTGGCGCGGAATCCTAAAATATTATTGATGGATGAACCCTCTGCCAATTTAGATCCGGAAGCCCGTGAAATTTTATTCAAATACCTAAAAGCTTTACCCGAAGATACTTTGATGATATTGAGTAGCCATCGCGTCGACGAAATTGAAGATTTAGTTAACCGGTTGATAGAAATGGATTTAGGAGAAATAGTAGTAGATAAAACAATGTAAGCCCTGACCTAGTAGGTTTCCAAAACCTACTAGGTCTAAAAAGAATTAAAATATTTTTTTAATATATTGAAAATTAGCATATTAACAAGACCTGCTAGGTTTTTAAAACCTAGTAGGTCTGAAAAAAATATAAATCATGAAAAAACTAGTACTTATTATCATTTTATTCTTGGTAACTTTATCAAGTTGCAGTAGTAAAGTAGATTTTGGCCCGCGCCCCGTTAATTATGATCGCGATGTGTGTCATACATGTAAAATGGGTTTGGCTGACCCTAAATATGATGTGCAAGCCATAAATGAGCACGGTGAAGTCCGTTGGTATGATGATATCGGTTGTTTGGCAGAAGATATGCGCGATGGCGATTTTAACAAGTGGAAAGGCGCCAAATATAAAATCTGGATTGGCGATGTCCAAACCGGTAAATGGATAGATGCCGAAAAGGCTTGGTATCGCTTTGGTGACGATACGCCTATGGGGTATGGTTACGGCGCTTTTAAGCAAAAGACCGATTCTGCCAAATATGATTTTAAAACAACCATACAACGGATTGACGAAGGCAAAACCAAACGGGCGGATTTTATTAAGAAGAAGAAAATGTCCGTTAGTGGTAAAGATGCTGAATCAGGTGGTATGAAATGTGCGCCCGGAAAATGTGGAGGAAATTAACAAAACAAACTTTTAACGAGATGAACAAAACTTTAATACAAGTATTAAAATCGGATATCAAACAAAATTTACGCTCCAAATCCTTTTGGATTTATAGTTTACTCTTAGGCGGTTTTGTTGCCGTGATGTTTGCTACCGGTATTACTGAGTCGCAAGTGGTTGGCTTTGTAGGGTTGAGTAGGTTGATGATTACTTTCATGCAAGTAAGTATGGTTATATTACCTATTTACGTCTTGATTTCTACCGTGCGTTCGGTGGTGGGCGATAAAGAAAACGGCGTTTTAGAGTATTATTTATCGCTTCCTATTTCTTTTTCCAGTTATTATTGGGGAAAATTTTTAAGCCGCTTTTTTGTGATATACGTGCCGGTATTTATTGCTTTTCTGGGGGCTGCTTTATGGGGAGTAATCGTCAATTTGGATGTGCCTTGGGATTTATTTGTTTTATATAGCGGTTTGTTGGCAATGATGGTGTTTTTCTTTCTCGGTTTAAGTATGTTTTTATCAACAGTTTCCAAATCACAAGAAATGGCATTGAGCACAGCCTTTATTATTTGGTTGTTTTTAGTGGCATTTATGGATATTTTGTTGATTGGTATGATGCTCAAAATGCGTATCAATCCCGATGCTGTCATCATTACAAGTTTATTCAACCCGTTACAAGTATTTCGCACCGGAAGTTTGATTTTGTTCGACCCGAAATTAACCGTTATGGGACCGGTATCGTATTATATACTCGATACGGTCAGTCGTTCGACATTTATTGTTTATTCATTGGCATATCCGTTTATCCTTGGATTTTTGTTTTCCGTATTCGGATGTAGATATTTTAAGAACCACGATGTGGTGTAGACGAGCGAAGCTCATTTATAAGTGGAATGAGAGAGGAAAGACCTGCAAGGTTTTAAAAACCTGGTAGGTCTGAGTGCTGAACTTATATGATTTATGGTTAAATGATGAGTTGATGAAATGAGGAGTTTTTTAGTGGAAAGTATCAAGGGAAAAGCGGCAAAGTGCGGTTTTAGTTGATGAGTTGTAAAGGAAAGTTTCTAGTGTGACATCAATTAACCATATCATTAAATAACCAGTATCGTGGAAAGCGCGAAGTGCGACTGTCATTCCGACAGAGCGACGTAGGAGCAACGAGGAAGCTAAACATTAAAAAAACATAGATTTCTCCTCACTTGTGCCATATTCGTTCGATATGGTTGAAATCTCATTCTTGCAGAGTTTATATTCATAGAAGAAAAATAATGAGGAATTTCAAATAACCAAATAACCAGTTAATCAACAAGAGCAATGAAACAACAAATATTCATCATCACCGGCTTTATAATCATGACCTTGTTGTCTTGTGGCGGGCTAGGTGACAAGCAAAAAAAATCCGGTATTGAATCCGATACGACCAATATTCCCGAATTGATTAATTTTTTAGAATCCAATCAATTGGATTCTATTATCAATCAAGACACCGGTATTGTCAGATTAAAAGGCATAAAAGCTGTGCCAAGGGATAGCGATGATTTTCGCCGTGAAAACCTCGATAAGATTTTTTGGGCGGATGCAAGTGTGCATCATGCCGATTTTAGAGGCGCATCATTCCGTTCGGCAAAAGCCGAAAATGCGGATTTTCATGGTAGTGATTTTAGAGCGGCAGATATTCGCTGGACACTTTTTGATGGCGCAGACTTGTCACATTGCAATTTTGACCAATCACGCTTGTTTCATGTTCATGTCAATTATGCCGATTTGAGCCATTCCACTTTTCGCGGCGCTAATATGTTTGGAATGGAAGGGCATTTTGCCAAATTACGTGATTGTGATATGACCGGTGCTTTGCTTAAAGACGCTGAGTTTGTCCATGCCGATTTCACCGGAAGCAGGGCAGTTAAAGCCAAATTAATCAGAGCGGTTTTAAAGGATTCCAAATTGGACAGCACCGATTTTTCATTTGCCGATTTTACCGGTGGCGGATTAGAAGGTTCCAGTTTTATCAATGCCAAGTTACGTCATGCCAATTTTCAAGGCGGTCATCTGCAAGGTGCCGATTTTTCAGGTGCAGATTTATACGGTTGTAACTTTTTTGGAACGGAATTCGAAGGCACAAATTTTAAAGATGCTAAAAATATCCCCAATTCCATTAAACCTTTTATCAATGAGAAAGGTTTTGCAACCGGAATTTGGCAGGATAGAGGTAAGAAGTAAGTTGAAAGTTAAAAGTGCCAAGTGGAAAGTGCGAATTAGTTTTTACTTCTAAAATTAGTGTTCGTAAATCATTATTCGAAACTCTTAATGTCCTTAATTTCTTAATGATTACAAAAAAATATAAAATGAAAAAATTTCTTTATATATTATTTTTATTCTTCTTTTTCACCGGTTTCATCACAAGGGCGCAACAAGACAAGTTTAGTTTTTTTAGAGTCGATACGATAAAAAGCAAGATAAATTGGAAGTGCGATAAGCACAATGGGCTGATAAAATTAAAAGCCGGTGGTTTTGTGCTGGAAGACAAAATGCCGGTTGGTGGTTTATTTGTAATTGATATGCACAGTATTAAGGATTTGGATATGGACCCCAAGCAATATGGAACGGCGGTAATGATTTTTGAGAATACCTTGAAAAACGAATTTTTTGAAGCCGATAAATATCCTTATGCTTATTTTGATCTTCAAGAAGTTACACAACTTCATGATGATTGGTTTCAATTAACCGGCGATTTTACTTTGCACGGTATTACAAATTGTATCAGTTTTAAAGCATATATCACTGTGGAAGGTGATGTTTTAAAAATGTCATCCGAAAAATTCTCTATTGATAGAACCGACTGGGGCATCTACCGGATGTCTCCCAAACGCCCATATCAAGATGATGAAAATGGTTGGACCGTCCCGGACAAAATTGATATAAAAATAGAACTTCAAGCCAAACATGAATAAATTTTAAAATTCTTTTGTTGTTACAATCTTTTTCTTATTTTTGCAAGCGCATTTGGGGCCGTAGCTCAGTTGGCTAGAGCGCATGACTGGCAGTCATGAGGTCGAGGGTTCGACTCCCTTCGGCTCCACAATAGCCGCTTAACTT
>JALVEJ010000121.1 GCA_027031025.1 Flavobacteriales bacterium
ACGAACGTATTGGCGACGACTTCTTCTTGATCCTGTCTGGAGAATTGTGGGAGCCTTGCCTGAACGGCCGTCCACACCACCGGCTCATATCGGCGGATGAATTCCCGCTGGGCGGTCGGCTCTCCGCGCGCACATCGCTTCCGCAGGGACTCAAAGATCCCTTCCTCTCGATCTCGCTCCGGCATGAGGATGGAAAACAGCATGGATCCTTTCGAAGCCCGCCGGCATCTGATTCGAAGACGGGGAGGCTTGACGCCGGCCGCTCTTGGTAGGTCCCCCCTTTGTTCATCGGCCCTGGATGGAGCTTGTCCCCATGCCGACCCATGAATGCTTTTCTCAGTGAAGAGGGATAATACCCGGCGAGTGGGTGATCACCGCCCCGCGCACCCGGCGTCCCGTTTTGGATGCTAGGGCAGTTCGGTCAGCGCCTCGACCTCTTCGTTCGCGGCAATCTGAAGCGCGGCATGAACGATATTCCAGCTTTGAAGGTTGATCTCATCCCAGGTTTGATCACCGGTGTCCCATGTCATTGTGGTCTCATCGATGGCATCCGAGAGGGTGATGCCATCGACATCACTGTTGATCAAGATTTCGGGATGATAAGAGAAGAGGATCACGTGCCCATCGCCATACATATAATGGATGATGGTCGCTTCGTCAGCGCCGATGTCGGCGTCCTCCGGCGCGTCATCGGGACGCACTGCCCGCGCCCACACTTCCGGGGAAAGGGAGGAGTCGGGGGACACGGTGAAAAAGGGGCCACCGTAGTAGAAAAAGCGCGTCTCCTCCCCAATTCCGATGGTGGCCATGGTTTCTATACTGGTATCGATTCGGACGGGCTGAAGGCTGGCCCCCGTGCCATCGTCCCAGGGCGTCCAGCCGAAGGGGCCGGTGGCCGATCCCTCGAAAAGACCGAGATCATAGGCATAGGATTGGTAATCCTCCGGCCGGTTCCACGTGCCGCCTCCGCCCGTCGCTTCTTCCGCCCAGACGACCTCGTCCGCCGCGTGATAGGTGCCGGCACAGAAGCCGACATAGTTGCCACCGGAATCGATGAACGCCAGAATTCCCGCTTCCCCCTCCTCCTGGATGTCTCGGTTGCGCGGCCAGGCATAACCGCCGGGACCGATCAAGGCCCTATACCGGCGATCATCTCCCACGCCCAAGATGCCGTTGTTGATGTCTTGGGTGTCCACGATCTCATAACTCCACCCAAAGTCGTCCATGAGGGTGATGAGCGCGGTCACTTCTTCTTCCCAGACACCGTCGTCTTCATAGTTGGGATCATAGATTGCGAAATCCGCTCTGCAAACAGGACAGTCGCTTCCCGGATCACCCCCGTCATCGCATTCGTCGAGGCGCATCGGCAGAAAAAAGAGGGAGGCGAGGGCGGCCATCATCGTCGTTTGTCGTGCAAGAGCAACGCCGGCGGCAGGCATACCGGAGTCTCCTTTCAAGAGAAAAACCCATCGATGCGACATCCCTTCGCGGAAGCCGCGGCGATCGCCGTTTCGGCGGAAGCACCCCCCAAAGGCATGATGCGCAAGGCAGAAGCCGCCGGACTCCATCCGCGGACAAGCACCGGCCCGGTTCTCATCGCTCCTGCCGCCGCCTCCTCGAACCATCTCGTTCCAGCCGAAGGGAACCAAAGCGAATTATGTCTTGCCAAACCGGCGCATCTCAAGTCATTTTCGAAAGAGGCGGGATGCCTTCTCGGCGCGTCCCTGGAAGAAGGATCGTCACACCGATGTCACGTCTTTTCATCGCGATACCCCTTTCGGACGAGGTGAAGGCGCGTCTTGCCACATATCGACCGGCGCGCTCGCCTTTGGTGCGGCCTGTCCGGGAGGCGCATCTGCATGTGACCCTCCGCTTCGTCGGCGAAGGTCAGCCCGAAGCCCTTCACGCCGCTCTGGAGACCGTCCGCGGCACGTCCTTCACACTCAAGGGGACGAGGCTCGGGGTCTTCGGAGCCCATCGGGGGCATGGGGTACTCTGGGCCGGGGTGGAACGTTCCGAACCGCTGACGGCGCTCCACCAGGCGATCGAAACAGCCTTGGAAGAAATTGGTTATCCCCCTGAAAAAAGAGCCTTTTCTCCTCACATCACTTTGGCGCGCCTGCGCAGGGGCGACACCAAGGCGCTCGTCGCCGCTTTTCTCGCCCAAGAATCCGCCGCATGGGAGATGGAGGTGGATGCGTTTTGTCTCTTCTCCAGCCGGCTTCGGCCGCAAGGCCCTCTCCATTCGATGATCGGCCGCTATCGTCTGGATCGATAAAGAAGTTCAGCCCTCTCTCCGCTTCGGCGCCTCGACCGCGTTCTCGATTCTCCCTTGTCTCGATCTCGCGCTGATGTTGACAGATTGCGCCGGATTGTGCATATCACACCAACGCGCCGGCCGAATACTCCCCGGCGAAGGCGATCTCGGCACAGGCAGCGGCTCAAACACGATTGTGGAGGTCTTTCATGCCCCGCCCCCTCTTGCTGTGGCTGGTTCTCACCACACTCCTTTCGTCCTGTGTGGCGCGATCGAAGTACGCCGCGCTTGAAGCCGAACTCGATCAAACCCGAAGCTCGAGT
>JALVEJ010000122.1 GCA_027031025.1 Flavobacteriales bacterium
ACGTCACTTATGCATAAAATCATGCCATTTATAAAATAATTACAACCATTTATATATTAGCAGATTTTTTTATCAAAATAGACCTTAATTTTATACCAAATTTAATACTAACCCTAAATTAATTATTATGAAAAACACTATTTTTTTTAGTTTGTTATTTGGCTTGATATTGAACCTTCAAGCTCAAGTAGATTATTACACGCTTACACAAGCTAACAATTCAGGGTATCCTGATGTGAGTGCCTCTGCAACTACGCTTTGGACAACCGGTGACGAGCAAGAACAAACCGGTGTGCCTATCGGTTTTGATTTTTATTATGGTGGTCAAAAATATACTACATGTACAGTAGGTGTCAATGGTGCCATATCCTTTACCTCTAGTCAGATTTCTTTGTCAAATAATTTAGCTTCAACAGATTCAAACAAAAGAAACATTATCGCCCCTTTCTGGGATGATTTAAAATTGTATGCCTCAAATAATGGATATATTGCTTATGAAACCATCGGCACCGCACCTAACAGAATTTTTAAAGTTTCTTGGAAAAACATTTCTCATTATGGTGACAGCGGTCATGATATGAGTTTTATATTGGAATTAAAAGAAACTTCCAACGAAATTGAATTTTATTATGGTCACTGTAACAGTGGTGCTAATTTAAGTGGTTCAATTGGATTCAACTATTACGATGGAGCCAATACCACCTTTATCAGTGTAACCCCCGATAATTCAGGAATGAATCCTACAGCTTCCAGAGCCACTTCCAATAATGCTATTGATGAAACACTATTTCCAAGAAATGACCATTATACCTTTTCTTTCCAACATGCCTATAACGATTGGGATTTCCAACCACGCAACATTACTTTGGCTGACCCGAGAGACAATTCTACTATTGTAATGAATTATATGAACAATATTGGCGCTACAAACTCTCATGGTCATGAACCGACTTGTGCCAATTTTAATGGTGGTGATGTTTGGTACCAATTTACCGCACCAACTACCGGTGCAATCAGTATCGTTAGAACAGCTATTGGTGATATAGGTGATTTAGGTTATGCCATTTATCATAATGCTGTATTAACTGACCCTGTTTATTGTAACAGAATAATTGGAAACTCTTCATACATTAACAAACCTAATATGGTAGGCAATTTGACTGCAGGTGACACCTATTTTATCAGAATGTGGGATTATGGCAACAACGACTTCGGCATTACCCCGTTTTATGTAGCTAAAGTTGAACCCAATGATGAAGCCGCATTTGCTACTGATATCAATGTGCAACCGGAAAGCGCTTCTGTGTTTATGTTAACCTTTGCAAGCAACAGCTTCGCTATGAATTCCGAGCATATTAACGGAGATCCTGCTTGTGCCGCTTACCAAGGTGGCGATGTTTGGTATAAATTTACCGCACCGGCAACCGGCGAAATTAAAATTGTTCATACCAATACCGCAGGCGATTGGTCTTCATTATGTTTTGCGGTTTATGGTTCTGCAACCAGCAATACGCCTATTGCTTGTGATTTTATTCCAATCCACTTTGTAACACCACCTTATGATACAAAAGTTGTAACAGGTTTGACCGCAGGACAAGATTATTGGTTAAGAACTTGGGATTATAATGATGATAACATTGGCGGTAGTGGCGGATTTTATTTGACAGATAATGATGTTTCCGCCATAGAAGACTACCAACAATTGGCATTCAAATTCTATCCTAATCCTGCCACTGATGTTTTAAACGTGAGTGCCGCTTCAAATATTGATACGATAAGCATCACCAACTTATTAGGACAAGAAGTGCGTTATAAAGCACCAAACCAAAAACAAGTAGTCTTAAATATCTCCGACTTACAAAACGGCGTCTATTTGATGAAAGTACAAACCGGGGACAAAGTTTCCACCGTTAAATTTATCAAAAAATAAGGTTTCAATAAAACCTGATTTTAGAAAGCCGGCAAATTTGTCGGCTTTCTTTTTGATGAAAATCATATCTTTGCATAAAAATGCATAATTATGAAAATAGCTATAGGAAATGACCACGCCGGAACTCAATACAAATTTGCCATTATAAAATTTTTAGAAAAACAAGGACACAAAGTTGTCAATTTCGGCACAGACACCACCGATAGTGTTGATTATCCGGATTATATTCATCCGGTTGCAAAAAGTGTTGAAGATAAGGATGTGGATTTTGGCATCATCCTTTGCGGTAGTGGCAACGGCGCTGCCATCACGGCTAATAAACACCAAGGCGTTCGTGCAGCCTTGTGTTGGAGTAAAGAATTGGTCGAATTAGCCCGCCTGCACAATGATGCTAATATTCTAAGTTTACCTGCCCGCTTTATATCCGAATATCAAGCACTGGAATATGTGCAAACTTTTCTAAACACCCCGTTTGAAGGCGGCAGACACCAACGCAGAATAGAAAAAATACCGGTTCAATAATATGTTTGTCAGCTTGATTTTTCTTTGGTTGAGTGCTTTTAACAACCAATCTGTAGGGAACTTAAATATTGAATTGAACAGCCCCTTAAATCAAGGCAAACTTCTGGTTTATGTTTACAAGCATAAAACCGGCTTTCCTACCAACCCCAAATTGGCATACAAGACTATGATAATAAAATGTCATCATACTTCTCATATCAAAATTGATAAGTTGCCTTTTGATGAATACGCTATTATTTTAATTCACGATAAAAACAGTAACGAAAAACTCGACCGCAATTGGTTAGGCTTGCCAGCAGAGCCTTATGCACTTTCCGGTCATCCAAAATTCAGATTTGGACCACCCTTATTTGAACAGACAAAATTTGAATTTTATCAAAATGAACAAGTTTTACATTTGTCTTTTGATTAATTTTTATTACAAAAAATAGTGATTTTTTATCTTCTGTAAAATTTTTTCACATTTACATCTTAAATCACCATACAATACCGGTTGTTTGGATAAATATTTTTTATATTTGTCATAAGAAACGGTCTTTTAAAAGACCTTAAATCTTATTTATAAAGATTTTTGGACACATTATTTTGATAAAAACCCAAGCATTTATAAAAATTCACATTATGAAGACAACAACTACTATTATTTTATTATTGTTTGCAGGAATTGCTGCTGCTCAGTTTCAAAGACATGTGATTGCCAGTGCCAATGGTGCCTATGGTATTTTAGAAAAAGATATTGATGGTGATGGCGATTTGGATTTACTAGGTGCCAGCGAAGTAGATAATACTTTGGCATATTTTATCAATGATGGCGCCGGCAATTTTACGCAAACTGTCATAACCAATAGCTTTACCGGTGCCCGTTTTATCGATGGAGCAGACTTTGACAACGATGGAGATATGGATTTTGTAGCAACCGGCACAGCCGAATTGGCTTGGTTTGAAAACAATAACGGCACTTTTATAAAACATTCAATAGCGACCGGACTTAATGATCCTAGACAAGTGCGCGTGTCTGATATCGGAACCTTGTTAGATCCGGCAACTCCCGATGGTGACATAGATATTGGTGTATTGGTCAGTGGTGAAAATACAGCTACTGTTTATTTAAATGACGGCAGTAACAATTTTAGCCGGTTTAACATTATCAGTATTGATTCACCACAATATTTGCATGGAGGAGATTTTGATTTGGATAATTCTCCGGATTTTTTAATAACATCTTATGGTGGAGATGAAGTAGCATGGTATAAAGTAGGAGTCTTTGGACTAGTTAGAGGCGGCACCGTAGTTTCCAACTTTAACGGCGCTTTCGGAGCTGAAGGCGGTGATATCGATTTAGATGGCGATGATGATGTCATTGCGACAGCATTTATTGACAACGAAGTGGCTTGGTTTGAAAATGTTAATGGTAATGGTTCCGGTTTTACTAAACATACTATTGACAGTAACCTGCCTGGTGCTTCATATATTCATTGGTTGGATATAGACAATGACGGCGATAAAGATATTGTCGCAACCGGTTACGGAACCGATGCTTTATTGAGTGATTCAGAAGTAGTGATTTATTATAATGATGGGACTCAAAATTTTACTAAAGTTGTGGTTGATGATACCATTCAAGGTGCTGCAACTTTTACAGTTCAAGATTTTAATGGTGATGGTGAATATGATATTGCTGTTGCCGGTTCGGAGTCAAACGAATTTGTTTTATACACAAATCAAACTAATGCACTACAATCTAATGATTTAGACCGTTTATCGGTATATCCTAATCCCGTATATGAAATTTTGCATATCAATGCTACTCAAGCGGTGCAACAAATTGATGTCTTTGACATTACCGGACGTCAGGTTTTCAGTACTCAGAAAACATCAATAAATGTATCTAATTTTAATAAAGGTTATTATTTGATTAAAATTACTTTACAAGATGAAATTGTCATAACTAAAAAAGTTTTGGTGTTAAAATAATTTTAAAACAAAGTATTATCCTGATTTTTAATCATTTGTTCGTAGCCGGTGTCTTCATGCACCGGTTCTTTTTTGGCAGCAGTTACCGCCAGGCGATCACATATTTCATTTTCGGGATGACCATTATGCCCTTTGACCCAAAAAATACGGTAATTAATGTCTTTTGAAGTTTTTAAAAAATCATGCCACAAGTCGGGATTTTTGGCTTTGGCAAACCGGTTGGCTTTCCATTTATGCACCCAACCTTGCTTGATTGCGTCAACCACATATTTTGAATCGGAATAAATTTCGACCGGCAAAGTTTTGTCTTTAATTTTTTTTAATGCATCGATGACAGCCATCAGTTCCATCCGGTTGTTTGTGGTCAGTTTAAACCCTTTTGAAAATTGTTTTTCCAATTTGCCATCGGCTGTTTTCATCACAATGCCGTAACCGCCCGGCCCGGGATTGGCTAGTGCAGAACCGTCGGTATAAATGAGTATTTTATTGCTGTCTGACATGTGTGTTTATAAAAGATGATCGTTAAAAGTCTTAATAAGATCGCGGAAAATCTTTATTGACAACTATAATAAAATCTGCTTTGTTAAGATGTTTTTTGTTTAATTTTTTCAAATTATCTTGGGTTTCAACATCGATAGTAACAATTTTTAAATCGGGTTTTTGTTGTTTTAAATACCAAATAATACCTTGTTTAAAATTTGAATGGTAACTTCCGTTATAATGTAAAAATAATTGCCCTTTTTGATAGTTTTTCAAAATATTGTAAGCCATTGTGGCATCTTTTAAAGCTTGGGCTTTGGGCAGATTTTCACCACCATGTCCGCCCATCATTTCCAGCATTTTTTTGTATTGTGACAGTTCTGCATCGTATTGAATTGGTAACGGCGCAATCCATTTTTTCTCATCAGAAGGCAATGTATCTAATGCTTTAAATCCACCGTGATAGACTTTGGAAGCATAGCGTCGCGGCACGTTGGTCGCTATAAAACGCAGTTCGTGTTTTTTGGCAAAATCCATTAAAGCTTTGTAGTCGGTTTTAAAATTCGGCCATAAACGGGCGGTTTTTTTTAATTTTTTGTAATCAATGGAATCCTTTAAATAAGCATCGACTTGTTGTTGGTTATCGGTTTCCATCATTTCGGCACCTAAAACTAACTTTTTACCGACGGTTTTATACAAATCTTTGGTCAATTCCAATTCAAACCAATGGGCAACCGGATTGTCATGCTCTTCGCCAAAGAACACCATATCAGCTTTTTGGGCGGCTTTAAGCAATTTTTTATAAGAGGTTTTTTTGCCGTTGGCTTTAAATATTTGATAAACTTGTTTCTTTTGTGCTTGTGTATTTAAACCGACAAGCAATGTGAGAAATCCTAGAAAATACTTCATGATGTAATTAAAATTTGAGGGTTTGTTTGATTTGTTTTTGACGAATAAGCATATTATCATCTTTGATATTTATGAAAAGTTCTGCCGTATGTGGGTCTAAAATTTTGATATGCACTTCTGCATCGGTGACAGAAAAGAGCTTGGCGTTTCGAAAACCATAGACCTGAACATATATGGGATTGTTTTGTAAATCTTCTTTTGTATAATCAACCGTTTTAAGGGCTTTATCTTTAATTTCAAACCAGACATTTTGTGTATATATTGCATCCATTAAACCGGATTCTTGGGGCGTTTGAACAAAAGTGTATTTAAGCACAATATGTTGTCCGGGCAAGGTTTTTAAATAGTTTTGTCCCAATTCATTTTTGACAACCGATAAGGTTTGGTTAGGGATAACCGTCATTTTTTCTTGAATATGATAATCACCCGATTCAAATTTGTTTTCCATTTTGACCACTTTTTGCGGTATAATTTCTGCCGATTTACAAGCCAATAAACCGGTAAAAATCATTAAAAAAAATAGTTTTTTCATGACAGAATTTTTTTTGAAAGATAAGACAAATTTAGTGAAAGATATTGATTATTTATAGAAATAAAAAATTGAAGAAGTTGATTTTTTAGGACCTTTATCATGCCCCTACTAATGTTGGGAGAAAAAAAATCAAAAAGGAAAAGAATTGCTCAACAAAACCGGTCATTTCGATACACTTTTTGCTCCTGCGTCCCGACGTGCGTCGGGTCACTCAGCGACCGCACTTCGGCAATCTCAGTGACCGAATCTGAAATGAAACAAATCCTCAATTCCTCAAATTAGAAGCAGTAATTAAGTCAGAAGTGGCAAACAAACATCGATGAAGTAAATATGCTATAAACCGGAGAAAAAATTATCAATTCATCAAATTACCGGCAGAAGTAAAGTCGGAAGTAGAGAATAAACATCAATGAACAGAACATACTATGAAGTAAAACAAATCATCAATTCCTCAAACAAAAGAGATTTCTCAGTCGTTCCTCCTTCGAAATGACAGGCCGCTTCTTACTTGTTTCTCGTTACGATCATCCCCGCCGCATTTGCATAAAAAATTGTTTTAGCAAAGCTTCGCTTTCGGTTGCCAGTACTCCGCCGGTTACGTCAGTTTTGGGATGAACTTTACAGTGCCAATGTTGAAAGCCGCGTTGTTCATCGGCAGCACCGAAGACTATTCGCCCAATTTGTGTCCAAAAAGCTGCACCGGCACACATCTGGCAAGGTTCCAGCGTTACATACAGCGTGCAATCTTTCAGATATTTACTACCCAAAAAATTGGTTGCTGCCGTAAAAGCTAACATTTCGGCATGTGCCGTCGGGTCGTTCAAAGTTTCCACTTGATTATGCCCTTTGGCAATAATTTGTCCGTTGCAAACAATAATGGCGCCTACAGGCACTTCACCTTTGGTAAGTCCCAATTCGGCTTCTTGCAAAGCTTTGCGCATAAAATAAGTGTCGTCAAAAGGTTGAAGCATTAGTTGAGTTTTTCTGATAATTTGATAAATTCGGTTTTGGGCTGGGCCTCTTGATACAAAATCCGGTAAACCGCATCAATAATGGGGGTTTTGGCTTTGTTATCACCGCGTTCCAGATTGATTTTATAAGCGGACTTAACCGCATAATAACCTTCGGCTACCATTCGCATTTCTGCCATGGCGCTACGCACGGTATAGCCTTTGCCAATCATACTGCCAAAAGTACGGTTCCGGCTAAAAATGGAATAAGCCGTCACTAATAAATCGCCCAAATAAGCGGAATTGTCAATATTACGCTTGCGTTTATCGACATTTTTTTTGATAAATTTTTTCATTTCTCTGATGGAATTGGAGATCAATACCGCCTGAAAGTTGTCGCCATAACCCAAGCCGTGGGCAATACCTGCCGCTATGGCATACACATTTTTTAAAACAGCCGCCCATTCTATTCCGAATACATCTTTTGAGTAAGTGGTTTTGATATACCAAGAGTTTAACAATTCGGACATTTGTTTGGCTACGGATTTCCGCTTGGCGGCGATGGTCAAGTAAGACAAGCGCTCCATAGCTACCTCTTCGGCATGACAAGGTCCGGCAATTACCCCTAAATTTTTTTCTGGAATATGCTGATGTTTTTTTAAATGTTCACCTAAAATTAACAAAGTTTCGGGGACGATACCTTTAACAGCTGAAAATACAATTTTACCTTTCAAATCAACCGAAATTTTATCCAATTCCGCTTTGACAAATGCAGATGGAATGGCAATGATAATGATGTCAGCATAAGCCACTACTTCATTAATATCATTACTGATTTTAATTTGTTCGGGGTTAAATAATACTTGCTGCAAATATTTCGGATTGTGACGATGCAATTTAAAATGTTCCAAAGTATATGCACTACGGACATACCAAGCTACTTCATCCAGATTTTCGGTCAGCATTTTAACAATGGCGGTTGCCCAACTTCCGCTCCCTAAAACCGCTACTTTATGTTTGTTTGTGGTCATATTTGAAATGATTTAGACTTTTACAAATATACAAATTAAAAGGTTGCAAATTGCTTAATGAAAAGTCTAAGGAGTTAAAATGTGGGTCAATGTTATTTTGTGTGGGTAATAATAAATTAGGTTTAAGAATCATATAATCATGGTTATTATATTTTTATATAATTGCACCCTTACGGGGTTTATGTTTTTAACGCCATAAATTTTCTAAAAATATCACCCCTTCGGGGTTAAATAGTGTGTTTATTATTGTTTTGTTTATAAAAATATCACCCCTAAAGAGTTCTTTATATATGAAGCCCGAAGGGCTGAAATTATTGTAATAAAACCATTAAAACAGAATCATAGAAACCCCGAAGGGGTGGCATTATTGTTTAAGGTATTATTTGTTACCCGCCAAAATCGATATAGAGCCTAAAATTAATGCTAAAAATACATTTATTTTACTCAACCAAATGCCCCAAATCTTTTATTTCGCCAATCCCGTTGATGGCTACCTTGTAGTTTTTTGGGTTAATTTTATTGTGCTTGGAAATAAAAACCCGTTCAAAACCCAGTTTTTCGGCTTCGGAGAGGCGTTGTTCTATACGGGTAACGGGGCGGACTTCACCGGTTAATCCCAATTCTCCGACAAATGCCCATTGGGCAGAAATTGACGCATCATTATTAGAAGACAAAATAGCCGCCGCAACTGCCAAGTCTATTGCCGGATCATCAATACGGATACCGCCGGTGATGTTTAAAAAAACATCTTTGCTGGAGAGTTTGATCCCCATCCGTTTTTCTAAAACCGCCAAAATCATATGCAGACGTTTGATATCGTAACCAGTGGTAGTGCGTTGGGGCGTACCGTAAACCGCCGGACTAACCAGCGCCTGCACTTCAACCAAAATCGGTCGGACGCCTTCCATAGCCACGGCAATAGCGGTGCCGCTTAATGTGGTATCATGTGAAGTTAACATAAGTTTTGAAGGATTTTTTACTTCACGCAAACCTTTGGCATACATTTCAAATATCCCTATTTCGTGGGTTGCGCCAAACCGGTTTTTTTGAGCCCGGAGGATACGAAACAAGTGGTTTCGGTCGCCTTCAAATTGCAAAACGGTATCTACCATATGTTCTAAAATTTTTGGACCGGCAATCTGCCCTTCTTTATTGATATGTCCGATGATAAAAACCGGAGTATTAGTTTGCTTGGCATATTTGATGATTTCAGCAGCAGATTCCCGTATTTGCGAAATGCTTCCTGCAGAGGATTCAATCAAGTCTGTGTGTAGTGTTTGTATGGAATCGATGACAATGATTTCCGGTTGTTCATCATACAAAGTATGCAAAATTTTTTGCACGTTAGTTTCAAACAGCAAAGTCATTTGCCCGGAATCAATCCCGATGCGATCAGCACGCATCCGGATTTGTTTAGGGCTTTCTTCTCCCGAAATGTATAGCGTTTTAAACGGCAAGCCCAAAGCCACTTGCAACATCAAGGTTGATTTACCTATCCCGGGTTCACCACCCAACAAAATAACACTGCCCGGCACCACACCGCCCCCCAACACGCGGTCCAGTTCTTCGTTTTGTGTAGTGATACGATATTCGGCGGTTGTATCTATTTCGGACAATTTTACCGGTTTGTTCTGTGTGGTTTTAACCCCCGATTTGGCTTCTTTTTTCGACACCACTTCTTCCACTATGGTATTCCATTGTTTACAAGCGGCACATTGTCCCATCCATTTGGAATATTGTGTGCCGCAATTTTGACAATAATAAGTGGTTTTCATTTTCATTGAATAACTATTATGGTAAAATTACACTTTTATTTTGAGTTTTCGGAAGTGTTTAAGTAATGAGACAATCTCAAAAACTAAGGTGTTAATTGGTTGTAAATCAACCTGTTTTTGTATTGTTGAATAAAAGCTTTTAGTCGTTTAACCATAAAAGTTGTATCCACCGGTGCTTGTTTTAATAAGTTTTGTTTGAGTAGCCTGTCAGTTTTGTAGTTAAACAAGCCTATTATTTTGTCGTTGCGAAATCGTAGCAAATAATCATCTTGCATATATTCCCAAGTGCCGCCGTTATAATTGACGACAAAAGGGTGTTTGTCAGTTTTAGGGTCATTACCGAAACTCAATATTTTTCCGGTATAATTCAGTTTGCGCAACAATCGGGGCATAATGTCTACTTGTTGGGTCAATGTGCTGTCCAAAACACTTTCCTGAGAATTGCCCGGCTCAAAGAAAATAATAGGAATAGCATGTCGCCCGACAGACGAATTGTATTCCGGTAAATAAGTCTGGTTACAATGGTCGGCGGTGATAATAAAAATCGTGTTTTGATACCAAGGCATTTTGGAAACGGTCTTAAAAAAATGCCCTAAAGAATAGTCCATATATTGAATAACCTTATGTATGGGAAGCGGACCGCCTTTAAATTTACCTTCAAAACCTTGTGGCAATTTAAACGGATGATGAGAAGACAAAGTAAAGACCGTTGTAACAAAAGGTTGCTTAAAAGTATCAAGTGTTTGGCCCATGTATTGCAAAAATTTATCATCGGGGATCCCCCAATAACCATCAAAATCTTCGGGGTGTCCGTATTCGGTCATGCCGTAATATTCATCAAAGCCGGCTAAATTGATAAACGCATCAAACCCCATTGACCCATTGGGCGCTCCATGAAAAAAAGCCGTTTTATAGCCTTTTTGTTTCAATATTTTCCCTAAACCCAATAGTTTATTAGTGCCATAAGGCGATAAGACATAAGGTTGCACCAATGACGGCACCGAAGTCAGCACCGACGGCATGGCATCGATAGATTTCCGTCCGTTGGCATACGCATTGGTAAAAGTGTGACTTTGTAACATTAAACTATCTAAGAACGGCGTATAACCTTTGTAGTCTTTAATATCACGATTAAGTAGTCCGGTATATTCTCGTGCCAAACTTTCAACTATGATGATGATAACATTTTTTTTAGACATCAAGGTGTCTGCTTCGAAATTTTTAACCGGATTGAATATTTTTGCTACTTCTTCGTCATTAAAATAATGAACCGGTTTAAAAGTTTGCTTTTTCAAAGTTCGAATAATGGTAAAAGGTGTATTTAGAACAATTGCCATTTCTATGGGTTTTTGGATATAAGCACCGGCATTGTTCATGTTTATAGGACGTGTATCGCGTGTAAATCCGCCACGAATACCCACTATGGAAAAATAAAGGCTAATCAACAAAACCATCAATCCGGACAGAAAAGTTTTAAGCCGGTAAGGCTGCCTTGATACCGGATCGGGAAACAAGCGATACCATTTGTAAATCAAATAAATCAAAACGGCAAACAATAAAAATCCCCACCAAAAATCTTTCAAAAATTGCATGGTCAACAAACCGATGTTTTGTTCGCCGGCAAACATAAAAATCTCAATCGTACTACGTTTTAAAACATAATTAAAATAAAATATATCCCCTATTTCAAAAGCCAATCCTAAGGCATTGGTAAAGAAAAACAACCATAATAAAACCCTGC
>JALVEJ010000123.1 GCA_027031025.1 Flavobacteriales bacterium
CGTTTTGCACGATCCAATCTTTGGCATCACCGGCTTTGGTCAGGTCGTAATCCGTAAACTCGGCATAAAATTCTTTTCCGTCCTCACTCACCAGGGCCAGCGAAATAAGGTCGGTGTTTTTTTGTAGTCCTGTAAATTCAGTATCTAAAACAAAATTTATCATTTTATTTTTCTTTAATTGGTTAATGGTTTTTGTTCACTGTGTAATCATAAACTAATAATTCCCCGACAATTTACTAACTTTTAATTTTGAAACTAAAAACTATTAGTAAAAGTTATTAACAAGTTATCAACTTTATTGATAATTGTTAAAAAAAATGTCACAAATACAATATTCTGTTAAATGTTAATGGGTGCAGCTTTTACACTTTATCATTATCAGACTTTGCTAATTTAAAATCTCACCAAAATCATCTTATATTCTCAATCATTTTCTTATTTTAGCAACCGATTAAAAATGAGAAAATGAAAACAACAGCTCTTAATAAAATACACAAAGCTCTCGGGGCTAAAATGTTGCCGTTTGCAGGTTTTGAAATGCCGATTCAGTATGAAGGCGTTAATGCCGAACACGAAATTGTCCGCAACAAAGTTGGTGTTTTTGACGTGTCACATATGGGGAATTTCTTTGTGTCAGGCAAGGATGCGCTGGATTTTTTACAATATATTACCAGTAATGATGTAGCAAAATTAAAGCCCGGAAAAATTCAATACTCATGTTTCCCTAATGAACAAAATGGGATTGTGGACGATTTGTTGGTCTATCAATTAGATGATGACCGCTATATGTTGGTTGTCAATGGAGCGAATTTAGACAAAGATTGGGCATGGATTAACAAGCATGCTCAAAATTTTGAGGTCAAACTTGAAGATTTGTCAGACCAATATAGTATTCTGGCTGTTCAAGGACCGGATTCTCCAAAATTGATTCAAAAACTAGCCGGTGACAGTGCCGATTTGGAAAATTTAAAATATTATACTTGGACCAAAGCCGATTTGGCCGGACATAAAGACATTCTAGTGTCCGCTACCGGATATACAGGTGAAAAAGGTTATGAAATTTATGTCAAAAACGAATGGGTAAAAGATGTTTGGAACGCCTTGTTTGAAGCAGGTGAAGAGTTTGGTCTTAAACCTATCGGTTTAGGCGCACGCGATACCTTGCGTTTGGAAAAAGGTTATTGTTTGTATGGCAACGATATTGACGATACCACATCACCTATTGAGGCCGGATTGGGCTGGATTACCAAATTTACAAAGGATTTTATCAATAGTGAAAATCTTAAAAAACAAAAAGAGCAGGGGGTAAGGCGTAAATTAGTCGGATTTAAGTTGAAAGATAAAGGTATTGCCCGCCACGGATATGATATTGTTGATGAAAACGGACAAAAAATCGGATATGTTACCAGTGGCACCATGTCGCCAACTTTGAAAGAGGCAATCGGGATGGGGTATATACCGGTGGAAAAAGCCAAACCCGGCAGTGAGATATGGATTCAAATTCGTAAAAAGCAAGTGCCGGCCGAAGTGGTGAAAATGCCGTTTGTGTAATTGATGAATTGATGAACTGAGGATATGAGGAAAAATATTCAAGTTATAAAAAATCCTCAATTCCTCAAATTAATAGCAGGAATGTAGTTTGAAGCAGTAAACAATCATCAAAGAGTAAAGTAATCTATGAAGCACAACAAATCCTCAATTCCTCAAATAATTAAACCTAAAATCTAATTTCTAAAATCTAAAATAAATATGAAAAGAAGATCGTGGGCAGAGCCCTATAAAATCAAAATGGTAGAGCCTTTGCGAATGCTTTCAAAAAAAGAAAGAGAGAAAGCAATGGCAGAGGCAGGTTACAATACATTTTTATTACGTTCGGAAGATGTGTATATCGATTTGTTAACCGATAGTGGAACCTCTGCTATGAGTGACCGTCAATGGGCAGGTTTGATGCTTGGTGATGAAGCTTATGCCGGTAGTCGCAATTTTTATCACTTGGAAGAAACCGTGCAGAATGTTTACGGTTACAAACACTTAGTCCCGACTCATCAAGGGCGGGCTGCGGAACACATGATTTCGCGTATTTTGATTAAACCCGGTGATTATATTCCCGGAAATATGTATTTTACAACCACCAAATTGCATCAAGAAATGGCAGGCGCCAAATTCGTTGATGTGATTATTGACGAAGCGCATGACCCGAACAGCGAATATCCGTTTAAAGGAGATATCGATTTAAACAAATTGCAAGCTTTAATCGATAAAGTTGGTGCCGATAAAATTCCGTATGTAGCGATGGCGACTACGGTTAATATGGCTGGCGGACAACCTATTTCGCTAAAAAATCTGAAAGCCGTTAGAGAATTAACCCGAAATTACGGCATCGATATTGTGCACGATATGACGCGTGTAGCCGAAAATGCTTATATGATTCAACAAAAAGAAGAAGGCTATCAAGACAAAACCGTTGCCGAAATTGTCAAGGAAATCAACAGCTTAACCGACCATGCCACCATGAGTGCCAAAAAAGATGCCTTGGTCAATATCGGTGGCTTTTTGGCAACCAATGACCCGCGTGTGTTTGAAGAAGCCCGTAATATGGTAGTGGTATATGAAGGTTTGCATACGTATGGTGGTTTAGCCGGACGTGATATGGAAGCCATGGCTATCGGTATCAAAGAATCTGTTATGGATGAACACCAAAAAGCCAGAGTAGGGCAGGTGCAATATCTGGGAAATTTGTTGTTGCAAGAAGGTATCCCTATTGTCAAACCTATTGGAACGCATGGTGTTTTCTTAGATGCCAAAGCTTTTTATCCGCATCTGTCACAAGACGAATTTCCTGCTCAAACCTTAGCCGCTGAATTATATGTCGACTCTGGTGTGCGGGCTATGGAACGAGGCGTAGTTTCTGCCGGACGTAACAAGGAAACCGGAGCGCATAACTATCCTAAATTGGAATTGGTGCGTTTAACCATTCCCCGTAGAGTTTACACTCAGGCGCATATGGATGTTGTGGCCGAATCGGTAATAGATGTCTTTGAAAATGCTAAAAATGCAAGGGGATTAAAAATGGTTTACGAGCCTAAATATTTACGCTTTTTTCAAGCACGATTTGAAAAGTTATAAGCAGTGAAGGTTTTATAGCCCGCCATTGGTGGGCTATTTTATTATAACAATAAAACGTTTTAGTTTTCGTTCTTTTTAATGTATTTTGTTTAAATTTTTTTATATGAAACCGACATGATTAAAATAATCATTAAACACACAACCTAATGATTATTTTAATCATCAAAGGTTATCCCGACGGCTGTCGGGAACATTAAGATAAATTTAAAAAAAT